>JAUNTT010000077.1 GCA_030538555.1 Micrococcus sp. | reverse complement strand
GCGCTGCAGACCCGCGAGCAGCACATCCGCCGCGAGAAGGCGACCTCGAACATCTGCACCGCGCAGGCGCTGCTGGCCATCACGGCCTCCATGTTCGGCGTCTACCACGGCCCGGAGGGCATCACGCAGATCGCCCGGCACGCCCACCGTCAGGCGCATCGCCTGGCCACGGCGCTGAGCGAGAACGGTCAGAGCATCGCCCATGAGGGGTACTTCGACACGCTCAGCGTGAGAGTGGACGGTGCGGCCGAGGACATTCGCGCCCGTGCCGAGGAGCACGGCGTGAACCTGCGGGTGGTGGATGCGGACACGGTGCGCATCGCGTGCGATGAGACCACCGTGGATGAAGACCTGCAGGCGGTGCTGGCCGCCTTCGGTATCGAGGCCGAGCTGCCCGCCGGTGCCCACGACGGCGCCGCCGCGACTCCGGCGATTCCCGCTGACCTGCGCCGCGAGTCGGCGTTCATGACGCACCCGGTGTTCAACACGCATCACTCCGAGACCCAGATGCTGCGGTATCTGCGTCGCCTCTCCGGCTATGACCTGGCCCTGGACCGCACCATGATCCCGCTGGGCTCGTGCACCATGAAGCTCAACGCCACCGCGGAGATGGAGGCCATCTCCTGGCCCGAGTTCTGCTCGATCCACCCCTACGCCCCCGAGCATCAGACCGAGGGCTGGCGCTACCTGATCGCCGATCTGGAGGCGAAGCTCGCGGAGATCACCGGCTACGCGGGCGTTTCCGTGACGCCGAATGCGGGCTCGCAGGGCGAGTTCGCGGGCCTGTGGGCCATCCGCCAGTACCACAAGGATCGCGGTGAGGAGCAGCGGGATATCTGCCTGATCCCCGCCTCCGCCCATGGCACCAATGCGGCCTCGGCCGTGCTGGCGGACCTCAAGGTCGTCGTCGTGGCCACGGCCGAGGACGGCACCATCTCCGCTGATGACCTCGACGCGAAGATCGCCGCGCATGAGGGCCGGATCGCGGCCATCATGATCACCTACCCCTCCACGCACGGCGTGTACGACGCCGACGTGCGGCAGGTGTGCGACAAGGTCCACGCCGCCGGTGGTCAGGTGTACATCGACGGCGCGAACCTCAACGCGCTCGTTGGCCTCGCGCAGCCGGGCCAGTTCGGCGGCGACGTCTCCCACCTGAACCTACACAAGACCTTCTGCATTCCGCACGGCGGCGGCGGGCCCGGCGTCGGGCCGGTGGCCGTGGGCGAGCACCTCGTGAAGTACCTGCCCTCGCGCGAGACGATGATGACGGCAGCCCCGCACGGCTCCGCCGGCGTCCTGCCGATCTCCTGGGCCTACGTGCACCTCATGGGTGCCGAGGGTCTGCGCAGCGCCACGAAGCACGCGCTGCTGGGGGCCAACTACATCTCCCGGCGGCTGGCGGACTACTACCCGACGCTCTACACGGGCAATGATGGGCTGGTGGCGCACGAGTGCATCCTGGACCTGCGCGAGCTCACCGCGAAGCACGGCGTGACCGCGGAGGATGTGTGCAAGCGACTGATCGACTACGGCTTCCACGCGCCCACCCTCGCGTTCCCGGTGGCCGGCACCCTGATGGTGGAGCCCACCGAGTCCGAGGATCTCGGCGAGCTGGACCGATTCATCGACGCGATGATTGCCCTGCACGCCGAGATCGTGGCCACCACCCCGGAGACCCTCGAGGACTCCGTGCTGCGCCACGCCCCGCACACCGCGGCCGTGCTGACGGCGGACGAGTGGGACCGTTCCTACTCGCGTTCGCAGGCCGGGTACCCGGTGGACTCGCTGCGCCGGGACAAGTACTTCCCGCCGGTGGGCCGCATCGACGGCGCCTACGGGGACCGGAACCTGATCTGCTCGTGCCCGCCGCCCGAGGCCTTCGAGGAGTCCACGGCGGAGCCCACGGTTGCAGACAGCGCCACCATCCCCGCCGCCGACACCGCCGCCACGAGCCACTGAGAGGACCGCGATCATGACTGAGAACCTTCGCACGTCACCGCTGCACCCCGTCCACGAGGCCGCTGGCGCCTCCTTCACCGACTTCGGTGGCTGGAACATGCCCCTGAAGTACGGTTCGGAGCTGGCCGAGCACAAGGCGGTGCGCTCGAGCGCCGGCATCTTCGACCTGTCCCACATGGGAGAGGTCCGCGTGACCGGCGCCCAGGCACCGCAGTTCCTCGACCACGCGCTGAGCAGCATCCTGTCCACGCTCAAGCCGGGCCGCGCCAAGTACGGCCTGTGCCTGAACGAGAACGGCACGATCCTCGACGACCTCATCGTCTACCGCATGGACGCCGGCGACGGCGCCACCCCGGAGTACCTGGTGGTCCCCAACGCCGGCAACGCGCCGGCCGTGGTGGCCGCGCTGACCGAACGGGCCGCGGACGTCGAGGCACAGGTGCAGGATGAGTCCGCCACCACCGCGCTCGTGGCCGTGCAGGGCCCGGGCTCGGAGAAGATCCTCGCGGCCGCGATGCCGGAGCACGCCGAGGCGCTGGCCGAGCTGAAGTACTACGCCCACGTCACCCTGCACGTGCCCACCGACGCCGGCAACGTTGAGGTGCTCGTGGCCCGCACCGGCTACACCGGCGAGGACGGCTTCGAGCTGTTCATCCCGGCGGAGTCCGCCGAGCAGGCCGGGGACCTCGGCTCGGCTGTGTGGACGGCCATGGTCCGCGCCGCCGAGGCCGCCGAGATCGCCCTGACCCCGTGCGGCCTGGCCGCACGCGACTCGCTGCGCCTCGAGGCCGGTATGCCCCTCTACGGCAATGAGCTGGACGCGCAGCACCAGCCGCACGAATCCGGTGTGTCCTTCGCGGTGCCGGGCTCCAAGGAGGCCTCGTTCGTGGGCCAGGACGCCCTGACCGCCAAGGACGACGTGGCTGAGGTCCTCGTGGGCCTGCAGGGTGAGGGCCGCCGCGCCGCCCGCAGCGGGTACACGGTGCAGGACGAGGCGGGCAACGCCGTCGGGACCGTGACCTCCGGCGCGCCGAGCCCCACCCTGGGCTACCCGGTGGCGATGGCGCGCGTGGCGCGCGAGCACGCCGAGATCGGCACCCGCCTGCTCGTGGACCTGCGCGGCAAGGGCGAGACGTTCACCGTGGTGGGTCTGCCCTTCTACCGTCGCGAGCGCTGAGCCAGCCGGCCCGGAGGACACGGGCTGGGCTCGAGTCCCCTTCGCTAGGATGGGGACTCGAGCCGCCCGCTTCCGGCGCTCCGCACCGGGGACACGCGCCCCGCGCACCGATCACGTTGACCGTCAGGATGACCGCATGACCCACGTCGCAGCTCGCGCTCGAGTGCCGAAGAAGGCGTTCCTCGTCTTCGCCCTGGTCGCCCTGCTCATGCTGGGGATCGCCACGTACGCCGTGGTCTCCGGGCTGGTCAACGAGAGCAAGCGCGTCACGATCGTGCAGGTCGTGGACGGCAACACTGTGGTGATCGATGCCCACGGGGACGAACGCACCGTGCAGATGGCCGGGGTGCGCTCCGCCATCCGCAATCCAGACAATCTGCGCGGCGGCCCGAACATGTGCCTGGGGGAGCGCTCCTACGTGTGGCTGCGGGATCGCCTCGTGGAGGGGGCCACGGCCCGGGTCAACCTGATCACTGTGGACGAGCAGACCTACGCGACCTTCCGCCTCGGCGGCGAGGACGTCAACGCCGCGATGGCTGAAGCCGGGATGGCGGCGCCCACCCGCGTGGGCGTGGCAGCGGCGACGCGCAGCGAGATCGATGCGGGCAACGACGCGGCTCAGCGCCTGGGCCGCGGTCTCTACAACCCCAGCGAGGCATGCACCTACAACAGCGCCCTGCATGAGGCGCAGTTTGCGATGCAGCAGATCTCCGACGACGCCGAGGGCACCGTGGAGGCTCTCGATGCCCGCTCCGAGGAGCTCGCAACGGCGGTCGACGCCGTTCGCCTCGTGCAGCAGGAGATCGCCGCCCTGGATCCGGCGACCGGTCAGTTCAAGGACATCGCGTGGGCGCCCGCCCGCGAGCGACTCCAGGAGGCCGCCGACGGCTACGCGCAGGACGGACTCAACCGCTTGCGGGCGCTCAACGAGCGGCGCAACCAGCTCGCCGACTGAGCCCGCACCGCCTCAGCTCAGTCCAGCGACAGGGTGACGATGCCCAGCTGTGCCGCGCGGATGATGGCCTGGACGCGATCGCGCACCTCCAGCTTTTCGATGACCTTGGTCATCGATGCCTTGACCGTGGACTCCGAGAGCAGCAGGGCAGCGGCGATCTCCGGGTTGGAGCGACCCCGGCCCACCAGGCGCAGCACCTCGAGTTCGCGAGAGGTCAGCTCCGAGCCGTCCGGGTCACCGGGCTGCAGACTTGCCGCCGTGGGCCGCTGCTCGTCTTCAATCGCGGACAGCAGGCTTTGGGTGACCTCGGGGGAGAGGACAGATTCCCCGTGGTGGACGGTGCGAATGGCCTCGAGGATGGTCTGCGGTTCGGCGTCCTTGACCAGATACCCGGCCGCGCCGGCGCGCAGGGCGGGGATGAGGTACTCCTGCGAGCTGAACGTGGTGATGGCCAGAATGCGAATGTGGGGGTGCGCCGCCGTGATCCGGCGCGTGGCCTCGACGCCATCCATGACGGGCATCTGCATGTCCATGAGGATCACGTCCGGTTCGGCAGCGCAGCCCTCGATAGCTTCGGCGCCATTGGCGACGACTCCCACGCACGTGAATCCCTCGGCGGAGTCCACGAGCGCGCGCAACGCACCGCTCATCAGCGGCTGATCGTCGGCAATGAGGATGCGCAGGGGCTCGGTCACTGACCTAGCTTAAGTGAGGCGGTTGAGAATCAGGTAAGAGCGTGCGCTCCGGCATACTGGAGGGTATGCAGCGCTCCGTCCCCGCTCTGATGCTCGGCGTGGTGTCCAGCCTCACCTTGGCTGGTTCGGCTCATGCCAGCCCCGCCTCTGCCTCCAGCGTGTCCGTCTCCGTGACGACGACGCCAGTCGCCCCCGTCTCCGTGCCCACGTGGCACGGTGATCGCCCCCCGGGGCTCGGCTCTGTGCCGGGAGCGCCTCCGCGCGGCGGTGCGGGGCCGCTGGGTCGTGGGTGGCTCTGCGACTACGTACCCCGCTGGTGCTAGGGCGTCGCGTGTCCACGTCGCTGGCCACGAGGCCCCAGCGCCCCTCACCCCGAGAGCGCCGCGCCCGTCGGGCTGATCGCCTGCACGACTTCCTCCACGCGCTGCGCGCCGAGCCGCCGTGGGCCGCCCAATGGGCGTCTGCGGTGCAGGCGGGCACACCGGGGACGCCGTCGGCACGATGGCGCTCCGCGTGGCGGTACTTCTGGGCTAGCCGCCACGTCCCGCGTCCCTATCTCGTCGTGGCCACCGTGGTGTTGGGTGTCTTTCTCCTGATCGAGGGGTACAGCCTGACGGATGAGCCTCAGTTGACGAGCATCGGAGGCGACCCGACGGTAGCCGGAGCCATGGTCAATCTGGTCGCCATGATCCTGGCGCTCGTTCTGCTGTGGGTGCGCCCCGCGTGGGCGGCGCCGTGCTTGACCCTCGCGTGGGTGACGAGCACGCTCGGCGAGGACCTCTTCATGGCGATTTTCGTCGTCCCCGTCCTGCTTTCCACGGTCCTCGTCGTCGTCTCCTGGCCGCTCATGGTCACCCTCGCGTGCCTGGCGTGGCTATGGGTGGCCGGCGTGTGGGCCAGGACACTCGTGACGGATGGCTTCGCCGGGATCCTTGACGGCGGTGTCCTCGTCTCCTTGTTCTACCTGGTGTCCGTGGGCTCGGGGATCTTCTTTCGCTGGGCGTCGCTGCGCCGGCGTCGGGACGCGGCTCATGTTCGGGCTGCCAATGCTGCGGTGCGGGAGGCGGCGGCTCGAGAGCGCCGGGTGTTGGCCCGCGACCTGCATGACGTGGTGGCACACAATCTCACGATCATCGCGATGCAATCCCGCACGGCGCAGTTCGTGGGCACGGACGAAGCGGCCCGGCAGGCGTTGACCGTGGTGGGGGAGACGTCCCGCGAGGCGCTGACGGACCTGCGCCACATGCTCAACCTGCTCAAGGACGCGGGTGTCGTGGAGGCCGGAGAGTCGGAGACGGTCCACGAGCTGGACACAGCCGGCGCCGGGCCGGCCACGGACCTCGAACTCGGCGTGGGGCGCTTGGCCCATCAGCTCGCCGAGCTCGGTGTCGCGGTCGAACGACGGGTGGACCTCGGGACGGCCAAGCTGCCGCTGAGCGCTCACGGTGCCCTCTATCGGGTCGCGCAGGAGGCCTGCACCAACGTGATCAAACACGCCGACCGGGACCAGCCGTGCGAGATCGCGGTGCACCGCGAGGGTGACGGTCTGATCCTCAGCGTGAGCAGTGGGCTGCCTGCCGGTCCGCGCCCGCGGCGCAGGGAGCTCTGGAACTCCTCGCATGTGGGCATGACCAGCATGCGCGAGCGCGTCGTGGCCTTCGGTGGCACCTTCCAGGCTGGCGCAGACGGGGATCGCTGGGTGGTCCGGGCCAGCGTTCCCCTCGACGACGCGGCCGCCGCCACCGTATGATGTGACATGGGTCACAAAGTGGCGAAAGTTCTAGACAATGGTCCAGTACCGGTGGCCTGACCTCAGTTTCTAGACTGGGTACTGCCCCCAGAGACGGTGCACACCACCACCGGAGTCGCGGAACAAGCCTGAGGGGATGCGGGCCCGCAACAGACTCCAGAGGTGGAAGAAGGCGGTGACCATACGGTCACCGCCTTCTTGTGTGTCCAGGGATCAGGCGGCAGTGCGCGCGGTCAGCGGTGCGTCGTCGTCGGGGGCCGTGGGATCCACGACGGTCACGAAAGGACGGGCCGCCGTCCGGCCCAGCGCCATGAGGATGCCAGCCGGGAACCCGATCACGGGAATCAGCATCGGCAGGACACCGGAGGCGCCCTGGGTCAGCACCACCAGCCCGAACAGCATGCCCACGAGGGCGTAGGCGAGCACGTGCACCCACTGGTTCAGGACATGACGGAACGCCCAGTTCACCAGCAGGCACAGGGGAAGCCCCACCACGAGCGCGGCCACGCCGACCACCACCAGCAGCGGGGTCAGGCTGCCAAACTGCTGCAGATCGGGGATCAGCGACAGCACCATGACGATCGCCGCCATCACCAGATTGGGCACCAGCCAGGAGAGCAGGAACCCGTACACGCTCATGCGCAGGGCGGGGCGACGCCCGGCCTGGGCGGCACGCTGGGCCTGCCGCCGGGCACGCGTGGTGTTTTTCACCGGTGCTGGGGTGGTCATCGCTGTGTTGATCCTTGAGTCGTGGCGGGTCGGGGCGCCCACCCACTGTAGTGGGCGGCTCTGGGACGCCCACCCAGGGTCAGCGGACGGCGCCGGACTCGACGTCGAAGCGCAGCTCGCTCGGGGTGGGCCAGGCGGCTTCCTGCTCGATGGCCTCCCACGCGTCGTCGTCGCCTTCGTCGGCGGGGGAGATCGCGAGCGAGCGCAGCAGGCCCTCCTCGATCTGCAGCTGCAGGACGTACTCGCGGTCCTCGCGCGTGAAGCGGCCGCGCACGGGCCACGTGAAGGCGTGCGGCACGGCGCGGGGCTGCTCGCTCGCGCTGTCCGGGAAGACGAGATCCAGCCAGCTCGCATTGACCGTAGCGCCGTCAAGGGAGTCTTCCCAGGCACCGACGTGGGCCAGCTGCTGCTCCAGCTGCGCCGCGCCGGGCAGGGGAGCGCCCTCGCGCAGCGCGGGATCCAGCAGCGTCTCCAGCAGCACGCGCACCTGCGGGGGCAGTTCGGTGATCTCGCCCTCCGGGCCGAAGGGCTCCATCCCATCGCCGACGAACCCGAAGTCGTGCTGAGTCCGCATTTCTCGGCGGATCTGCCACTGGTCCACCACCACGAAGGCCGCACTGATGCCAGCGAGCACGGCGCGCGGGTTGCTCACGCCGAGGTTCTCGAGCCATCGCACCGCCGTGCCGTCCACCCGGTTGTAGAACCCCCGCGTCGCCCAGGTCAGGGCAGCGGTGGCCACGCCCACGCCGGTGCCGAGGGCGAGGCGGGCCGGGAAGGAGAGCAGCCGCCCGCGGGCGGCCGCGACCGCCGAGGCCACGGCCGGTGCGATGGCACCCACGTACACGCCGCTCAGTCCCGCCACCGTCTGCAGATGGCGATCCCAGGCAGCGCCTTTGAGCGCGTGCGGGTCGCGGTGCGTCACGGCGGCCAGTGCCGCCGCCGAGGCTGCCGTGAACAGCACGCCGCCGGGAGCCAGCGCCGAGGGGCGATGAGGTGTCATAAGAGGAACCTCACTGGTGGTGAAGCGGGCGGGACGGCCGGGACGAAGACGCATAGGCCTAGTGTCTCGCGGATTCCTGCGGGGGGCCACCCCGCACGCCCGGCTCGGCGTCGTCGTGCTCAGCGCCCGATGTAGGCCAGCAGTCCCGCGAGTGCCGCGCGGTAGCCCGTGTCCAGGGCCGGTGCGAGGTCGGGAGCGAAGTCGGGGCTGTGGTTCACGGGGAAGTCCGCGATCTCCTCACCCGTGAAGCCGCCGAAGAACCAGTAGACCAGCGGCACATCGATTGCCGTGGCCAGGATGCCGACGTCCTCGGAGCCCATCAGGGGCTGCGGGCTCGTGACCGCGTCCTCGCCCAGCTCCGCCTGCAGCGCCGCGATGACGTGCGCGGTCTGCTCGGGATCGTTGTGACATAGCGGCAGCTGGGACAGCTCGGCGATCGTGGGCTCCGGTGCTCCCGACGCCGCCGCCTCCGCGCGCACGATGCGTTTGATGCCCTCGAGGACGGCCGTGCGACGCTCGGGGCTGAAGGTGCGCACGTTGACGGTGATCTCCGCACTCGCCGGGATGATGTTCTCCTTCAGCCCGGCGTGGAAGGTGCCGACCGTGACCACGGTAGGCTCCCGCGGGTCCACCTCACGGGACACGATGGTCTGCAGACGGGTCACGGCGTGGGCGCCCTGGACGATGGGGTCCAGGCTGCCCTGAGGCCGCGACCCGTGGGACTGATGGCCATGGAAGGTGATGGCCCACGAGTCGGTGGCGGCCATCGCGGTGCCCGGCATCGCGTGCACGTGCCCGGTCTGCAGGGGAGTCACATGCTGTCCGAGCACCACGGCCGGGCGCGGCGCCGTGTCCCACAGCCCGTCGGCCACCATGGCGGCCGCGCCCGCGCCGATCTCCTCGCCCGGCTGGAACACGAACACCACGGTGCCGCGCCAGGTCTTCGGGGCGGCCACGAGCTGCCGGGCCGCGGTCAGGGCACCCATGATGTGGGTGTCATGCCCGCAGCCGTGCATCACCGGCACGTCCGTGCCATCGGCGAGGGTCCCGCGCGCGGTGGAGGCGTAGTTCACCCCGCTGGTCTCCTCGATGGGCAGCCCGTCGGTGTCCGCGCGGAAGGCGACCGTGACGGCGTCGGGGTCCTGAGGGTGACGCAGGATCCCGACCACACCGGTGCCACCGCACCGGAAGTGCTCGACGCCGAGCTCGTCCAGCTGGCGCTCGATCCAGGCCGCCGTCTCATGCTCCTGCATGGAGAGCTCCGGGTGCGCGTGCAGGTGGCGGTAGTCAGCGTGCATGCGCTCGCGCGCGGCGTCGTCGAGCAGCAGGGCGGCGGGCAGGGACGTCATCGCAGTCCGCCCTGCCACAGCGCGGCGAAGGGGGTCTCACCGCTGAGGGCCTGCCCGATGCCTGCGTGCACGAAGGCCTTCGCCCGGCGGGCCGCCTCGAGCGGCGTGGCGCCACGGGCGAGCTCGGCGGTGACCACGGCGGCCAGGGTGCAGCCAGCACCGGAGACGCCCGCGTCCCCGACCTTGGGGGCGGAGAGGACCTCCACGGTGTCCTCGTCCACGAAGACATCCACGGCGTCCGTGCCGCTCAGGTTCATGCCACCCTTGGCCAGCACGGCGGCACCGGAGATCTCGTGGATCCGGCGGGCGGCGGCCTCGAGCTCCTCGACGCTGCCCACGCTCATGCCGGAGAGCTGTTCGGTCTCGAAGTGGTTGGGCGTGATGAACGTGGCGCGCGGCAGCAACTCGGCCGTGAGCGCCTGATCCGTGTCCAGCGCGTGCCCGGGCTCCTGGCCCTTGCAGATCAGCACCGGGTCGAGGACCACGTGATCCCAGGGCTGCGCGTCGAGGGCGTCGGCGGTAACCCGGATGGTTTCCGGGGAGCCCTGCATGCCCAGCTTCACGGTGCGCAGGGTCTGCGGGTAATCACCTTGGATCGCGGCGAGCTGCTCGCGCTGGACCTGCGTGGGCACCGGGAAGAAGCGGTGGTTCCAGTTGTCCGCCGGGTCGAAGGAGACGATGCAGGTCAGCGAGACCATGCCGTAGACGCCGAGTTCCTGGAAGGTCTTGAGATCAGCCTGGGCGCCGGCGCCACCGGTGGCCTCGGAACCGGCGATGGTGAGCGCGAGCGCCGGAGCGGTGCGCGCGTCGTCGGGACGGACGGCGGTGGGGGCCGTGCCCGTGGGGGCGGTCGGAGAGTCGGCGGGAGTGGTCGGAGACGTGGTGGGAGACATGGGCCCATAGTAGGAGCTGGAATCGTTCGACGCCCGGCGGCGTTGACTGGTGGTGGACCAGTGTGGTCCAACCGTGCCCGACGGGATGCGCCGGGGACGTCGCAGGAAGAACGGACCGCACTGATGCTCGAGATCCTCACCGGCGCCGGCCTGGCCACCTCGGCCGGGCTCAACGCCTTCATCCCCATGCTGGCCCTGGGCCTGCTGGATCGCTTCACCTCGCTGGTGGAGCTGCCCCCGGCCTGGGCGTGGCTGTCCTCGGACGTGGCGCTGTGGACCGTGGGCGTGCTGCTCGTGGTCGAGCTGGTGGCGGACAAGCTGCCCGCGATCGACGCGTTCAATGACATCCTGCAGACCGTGGTGCGCCCCGCCGCCGGCGGCATCACCTTCGCCTCCGGCGTGGGTGCGGAGACCGTGACCGTGCAGGACCCCGACTCGCTGCTCACCGGCAATGCCTGGGTACCGATCGTGGTGGGCGCCGGCATCGCACTGGTGGTGCACCTGACCAAGGCCAGCACGCGCGTGGCCGCCAACACCGCCACCGCCGGCGGTGCCGCGCCCATGCTCTCCGCGGCCGAGGACCTCTCCGCGGTGACCCTCGTGCTCGCCGCGATCTTCCTGCCCGTGCTCGTGCTGGTGCTGATCCTCGCCGTGGCCGCGGTGTTGTGGGGCGTCTACCGCCGCGCCCGGGCGCGGGCTCGAGCCCGGCGGCAGGGGACAGGGACGGCCGAGCGCCCCGTGGTGTGGTGACGGGGCGCCGCGGTCTCCCGCGCCGGCCTCCGCCTCAACCTCCCAAAAGCATCACGACCCCCCGTTTTTACGTGAGGTCGTGATGCTTTCCGGAGGTTGACCGGCTCGAGGGGCCCGCACGTCAGCCCGTGCACGTCCGGGCGGAGGTCTGTGAGGATGAGCCCATGATCCTCATCAACCTGAAGTTCACCGTGAAGCCCGAGTACGCCGACCAGTGGCTGGACGCCGTCGCCGACTACACCGCCAAGGTTCGTGCCGAGGAGGGCAACCTCTTCTTCGAGTGGCACCGGCCGGTGGAGGGCGGGGACAACGAGTTCCTGCTCATCGAGGGATTCACCGACGACGGCGCCGAGGCCCACGTGAACTCCGCGCACTTCGAGGAGGGCCTGGACGCCATGCGCCCCCTGCTCGCGAAGACCCCGCAGATCATCTCGGAGAAGATCGACGCCGAGGGTTTCGGGCCGATGGGCGAGCTCGAGATCGACTGATCACGTGGAGTGCTGACGCGGCCCGTCCGCGGCGGCGGACCCTGACCGTCTGACCGTCCGACACCGTCCGACCGCGCAAATCCGTCCGGCCGCGCGTAACCGTATGACCGTCCTACACCGTCCGACCGCGCGAATCCGTCATGACCGCCGGAATATTCGGGCGGTCATGACGGTTTCGGGCGGTCGAAGCAGCTGAACCCCAACGGCGGACGGC
>JAUNTT010000237.1 GCA_030538555.1 Micrococcus sp. | reverse complement strand
CCAGCAGGTATGGCGTGCCGCCCCGGGGGAGGACCCGCGGCCGCTCACCCCGCCCACCGACGGCAGGGTGCGCTGGGCTCGCTTCGTCATCGACGCGGGTCGTCGCGCCGTCTTCTGCCTGCGCGAGGACCAGAGCGACCCCGAGCTGGAGCCGGTCAACTCCCTGGTCCGGCTGGACCTGGACGGGGAGAACGAGGACCTGGGGACGGTGCTGGTGGCGGGCAAGGAGCGCCCGGTGGCGGAGCGGGCGTCGGCAGGGGGCCAACACTCCGCACCCGAGATGGACGCGGCCGGCGACGCCTCCTCCCAGGACGAGGACGCCGACCTGCGAGCTGGTGGCGCCGCATACCAGAGCGGTCCCGACTTCATCCTCGACCCGGTCCTCTCGCCCGACGGACGACGGATCGCGTGGCTGCAGTGGGACCATCCGCACATGTCCTGGCACGAGACCGTGCTGTGGGTCGGCGAGCTGGACGACGCCGGCGACCTGCGCTCGGCCGACCCGGTGGCGGGCGGCGCGGGGGAGTCGCTGGAGCAGCCGGAGTGGCTGGATGACGACACCCTCCTGGTGCTCTCCGACCGGACCGGCTTCTCCAACCTCTACCGGCTCGACGTCACCGCGCCCGAGCGGGGTCTGGTGGCGATCACCGAGGGCGAGCTCGACCTGGGGCAGCCGCGGTGGGTGCCTGGCACCCGGTCCTACGCCCTGCTGCCGGACGGGTCGGTGGTCAGCTGTCGGACCCAGCTGGGCTTCCGTCAGCTGATCGTCGTGGACACCACGACCGGCGCGGTGCGTGAGCTGCCGTGCGGCGTGCCCTACCGGGGCGAGCCGACCGTGATCGACCAGGAACGGGTCGCGCACGGGGTGCTGCAGGAGGACCAGCCGCACACGGTGTGGGAGGTGGAGCTGGCGACCGGCAACGCCCGCCCGGTCGTGGGCGCGTTCGTCCCCTTCGACCGTGAGCTGGCGGTCCGCCCCGAGCCGGTCAGCTGGACCTCGACCGACGGTGCGACCGCCCACGGCTTCCTTTACCGACCGAAGAACCCGCACGTCACCGCGCCTGAGGGCGACCTGCCTCCGCTCATCGTCACCCTGCACGGCGGGCCGACCGCGGCCGCGACGCCCGGTTTCTCCGCCGAACGCACCTTCTGGACCTCGCGAGGCTTCGCGGTGCTCGACGTCAACTACGGCGGCTCGACCGGCTTCGGCCGGGCCTACCGGGAGCGGCTCGACGGGCGCTGGGGCGAGGTGGACGTGCAGGACGCCACCAGCGGCGCCGCATACCTGGCCGAGCAGGGGATCGTCGACGGCGACCGGCTGCTCATCACCGGCGGCAGCGCGGGCGGGTTCACCACCCTCGCGGCGGCCACCTTCACCGACGTCTTCGCCGCCGGCGCCAGCCACTTCGGCGTCTCCGACCTGGCCGCGCTGGCGACCGGCACGCACAAGCTGGAGTCGCGCTACCTGGACGGGCTGGTGGCGCCGTGGCCGCAGGGTGCCGAGGTGTATGCCGAGCGCTCGCCGATCCACCA
>JAUNTT010000236.1 GCA_030538555.1 Micrococcus sp. | reverse complement strand
CGCGTCATCGTCCACCACGGTGGGGCTGGGACGACAGCGCAGGCGCTGCGCTCCGGCGTGCCCCAGGTCGTGGTGCCGTTCACCCTCGACCAGCCCTTCTTCGGGCGGCGGGTCGCGGAGATCGGGGTGGGTGGGCCACCGGTGCCCGTGCAGAACGTCAGCGCCGCGGCGCTCACCTCCTCGCTCGCCGCGGCCCAGAGCGTCGAGGTGCGGCGGCGGGCAGCGGAGGTGGGGGCCCTGGTCGCAGCAGAGGATGGAGCCGCCGCCGTGGCCGACCTTGTCGAACGCACCGTGACGCGGTCGCGGCGGTCACCACCTCCATCGTGAGAGAGGAGTAGCCTCCCGCCGGTGACCTCTTTGCCGATCGGCCTGCGCACCCTCGCCATCGTCCAGGCCGGTGGCCAGGGCAGTCGGATGGACGTGCTCACCCGGGAGCGGGCCAAGCCGGCGCTGCCTCGCGGCATCCGGCATCTCGGATGTGTGGGTCGCGGTGCAGTACCAGGCCAGCTCGTTGGACAGCTACCTCGCCGGGGGCCGGCCGTGGGACCTGGACCGCACCCGGGGTGGGTTCCGGCGGCTGACGCCCGAGGAGGGCTCAGGAACCGCCCACGAGGAGGGCTTCAGCCACGGCAACGCCGACGGCCTGTTCCGGATGCGGGAGGCGATTCGCGTCCAGGCCCCCGACGTGCTCATCGTGGTCTCCGCCGACCATGTCTTCAGCCTCGACCTGCGGCCGGTGATCGCCGAGCACCTGCAGCGCGGCGCCGAGTGCACCCTGATCACCGCGGAGGTCGGGGTGCAGGAGGCGACCCAGAAGATGGTGGTGCACACGGGCCCGGGCGGTGCCGGTCGGGTCAGTCGGGTGGAGTACAAGCCCTCGTCGACGAGCATTGGCTGCGTCGCCACCGAGATCTTCGTCTACCAGCCCCAGGTCCTGCTGTCCGAGCTGGAGCGGCTGCGGGCCGACCTGCATACCGGGGCGGAGGACCCCGAGGACACCGGACTCGGCGATTTCGGGGAGCACCTGCTGCCCGCCCTGGTCGATCGCGGTCGCGTCTGGGCCACCCCGATGCAGGGCTACTGGAAGGACGTCGGCCGACCCAGCGCCTACCTCCAGGCCCACCGCGACCTGCTGGCCGGGCGGGTGGACACCTTTGAGCACCCCGAGCGGCCAGTGCTGGGTCCGGCCCAGCCGGGCGTCCCGGGCTGGGTCGGCGACGGCGGGGAGGTCGTCGAGGCGATGGTCGGGCCGGGCGCCCGCGTCCGTGGCCGGGTGGTGCGCTCGGTCGTGGGTCCGCGCGTGGAGATCCAGACCGGGGCCGTCGTCGAGGACAGCGTGCTGCTGGACGAGGTCGTCGTGGAAAGCGGCGCCGAGGTGAGGGCCAGCGTGCTGGACCGCGGCAACCGGGTCGGTCGCGACGCGTGCGTCGGCGCGTCCCCCGCGTCGACCCGGCTCACCGACGAGGCCGTGACCCTCGTCGGCAAGGACTGCCGGATCGGTCGTGGCGCGACGGTGGAGCCGGGTGGCCGGCTCGAGCCAGGGACCACG
>JAUNTT010000076.1:9174-12130 GCA_030538555.1 Micrococcus sp. | reverse complement strand
GCTGGTCACTTTTCAGCCGTCGCTCAGTGGTCAGTTTTCACCCGTCGCCGACAGCCGCTCCTTCTGGGAGCGGACTTCGTTGAGGCGCCCGGCACCCGGAGCTCAACGCCCTCGTGGCAGAGGTCTCCGCTCCTTCTGGGAGCGGACTTCGTTGAGGCGCTCCGCTATTGCGCTCCCTGGCCTACTCCCCCGTGACCGTCTCCGCTCCTTCTGGGAGCGGACTTCGTTGAGGCACGCGCCGGCGGTACCGCGGCATGCTGTCCGGCCGTCTCCGCTCCTTCTGGGAGCGGACTTCGTTGAGGCACCTCTTCGAGCCACTCCGCGGCGATGGCGGCTGCGTCTCCGCTCCTTCTGGGAGTGGACTTCGTTGAGGCGGTAGGCAAACAACGACACACACACAGTCTCCGCTCCTTCTGGGAGCGGACTTCGTTGAGGCGCCTACGTCCTCGCTGACCGTGAGGGCGCTGCCCCTGTCTCCGCTCCTTCCGGGAGCGGACTTCGTTGAGGCTGTCAAGCGGTCGGGCGGACTTCACCAGTCATGAGGGTCTCCGCTCCTTCCGGGAGCGGACTTCGTTGAGGCCCGGTCACGCAGTCGATTCTGCAGGCTAAGCACGATGGTCTCCGCTCCTTCCGGGAGCGGACTTCGGTGAGGCAGGGCGTCCACGAAGCCGTGTCGGGCGCCGTGCAGGCTCTCCGCTCCGTCCGGGAGCGGACTTCGTTGAGGCGTCGCGATGCCGCGGTCACCGTTCTACTCGGGCAGTCTCCGCTCCTCCCGAGACGGGACGTCGTCTCGGGACCCCACCACGGCTTCGGTTGGCCAAACTTGGGCACGCAGATGACCCACTCGATGGCCGAAAACGGCGGTTGAGTGGGTCATCTGCGTGCCCGAGTTTCGCGTGGGGCGGGCGGGTGCGGCTTAGGCCAAGAGAACTCTTACATAAGGTGGATAAGACCAAGGATGCTTCCTTCTATGGGCCAGCTACCCGCCCGCCCGCAGCTCCACTCGGGGCCAGTCGGCGAGGTCGGCGAGCATCTGCCGGTCGTGGGTCACCACCACGACGGCCTGCTCCGTTACCTGCAGCGCCTCCGTCATCTCATCCACGAGCGCGGGAGAGAGATGGTTGGTCGGCTCGTCCAGCAGCAGGACGTGCGGGCGTTCAATCAGCGCCATGCCGAGGTGCAGCCGTGCCTGCTGGCCCTGGGACAGTCGCCCCACCGGCGTCTCCGCCACATCATCGTTGAGCAGTCCAAGTGTGGCCAGCGTCGGGGGGCCGGCCGGCTCGGGAGCAGGGGACGGCGAACTCGCTCGCGCGTCGCCCTCGGCCACACCCTCGGCAGCCTCCGCGTCTCTCACCACATCATCCGCCTCCGCATCCGACACCCCCGCGGCCACCTCACCCACCAGCTCGTCCTCGGGCTGCGGCTCATCGGCCCCGACGCGGCGCACGTGCTCGTCGAACACCGCCGCCGCACTGCGCTGCTCATCCCAGGCCGGCGTCTCCTGCGACACCAGCCGCACCCGAACGTCGTCGCCCACCTGCACAGACCCACTGGTCGGCGCCAACTCACCAGCCAGCACCCGCAGCAGCGTGGACTTGCCCGCGCCGTTCGGCCCGGTCACCAGCACGCGACCACCCGGCACCAGAGCGGCCCCCATCGGCTGCTCAAGCCGACCGGCCACCTGCACGCCGTCGGCCACCAACAGCGGCTCCTCCGCACGTCCACCACCACGGCGAGGGTCGCCGTCGGGCATCACGGCGAACGGCCAGTCCAGCACGAGCGGCGGCTCCGGCACGGTGATCTCATGCGCCTCGAGCTCGGCGAACCGCCGGTTGAACATCTGCACGATGCCCGCCGAACGCGTCGCCCGCTGATGCTTGCCGGTGCCCTTCGGCGGCCGCCACGTACCCTGCATCTGCCCGCGCGCCTCCTCCACTGCCAACTCCAGTCGCTCCCGCTCGGCGACCTGCTCGGCGTACTCCTGCTCCCACGCCGCCCGTTCCCGACGACGCCGGCTCACCCAGCCCTCGTAGCCCCCGGGGTACTGGTGCGGGCGGCCATCGCGGTGGGGGTCGAGGTCGAGGATGTGCGTGCACACGGCGCGCAGCAGGGCACGGTCGTGGGTGACGACCGCGACGCCGCCGGGGTGCTCGATCAGGCGATGCGTCAGGAAATCCAGCGCGACGGCGTCGAGGTGGTTGGTGGGCTCATCCAGCAGCAGCAGGTCCGGGCGTGAGCCCAGCGTGACCGCCAGGCGCACCCGGTAGCGCTGCCCCACGGACAGGGTGGTCAGGGGGCGGTCCCGGTCGCTGCAGGCGTCGAGGCCCTCGAGGTCGATGTCGATGCGGCGCTCGGCATCCCATGCCTCCCACAGGGTGGCCCGGTCCAGGGCGGTCGCGTAGCGGCGGGCCGCGGCCTTGTCCTCGGGGTGCTCCGCATAGGCGGCCGAGGCGGCGTCGAGCTCCTCGATGGCGGCGTGCGGGCCGCGCAGGGCCTCACGAATCAGGTCGCCAACCGTGCGGGAGGTGCGGGCGTCGTCGTCATGGCGGGCCACGAGGGCCTGCGGCACGAAGGCGAGGGTGCCCGCGCGCTGGACGCGGCCGGCGTCGGGGGTGAGGCGGCCCGTGAGGATGTGCAGCAGCGTGGTCTTGCCGCGGCCGTTCTCCCCGACGATGCCCAGGCGCGAGCCCGCGTTGATGCGCACGGTGGCGTCGGTGAGGACGCGGCGATCGCCCAGGGTGATCGTGAGGTGCTCGGCCCGCAGATGCGCGGCGGCTCCGGCGGGCAGGTCGGGAGTGTGGTGGCCGGAGGTCATGAGCGCCAGTCTAGGTGGGGGTGGTCGAGTGCTCGTGGGTGCCGTGGCGGACGTCGATCCCGCGCCGCCGCGGGCCGAGCGGCCGCCGTCACACGCCGCCCGCCGTCACACGCCTCCCCCCCACCCCCCCCCCAAACCCCC
>JAUNTT010000076.1:0-9152 GCA_030538555.1 Micrococcus sp. | reverse complement strand
AAACTTCGGTGCGCAAATGACCCTTTACAGGGCAGATTCGGCCGCCATAAGGGTCATCTGCGCACCGGAGTTGTGAGGGTCGGGGGTCATCGCGGTCAGCCAGGTCCCAGCGTGGGGTGCGCCCTCAACGTCGGCATGCATGAATAGTTCCGCTCGCGGTACTATTCATGCATGGGTCTTTTAAGTGTTCCCGAGGCGGCGCAGCGACTCGGCGTGTCCGAGCGTCAGGTACGAGCCCTGGCTCGCGGCGGGGTACTGGGAGCGCGGAGGCTGGGATCGACGTGGCTTCTCGAAGAACGCGATGTGACACGGCGAGTGCGGCGGTCCTCCGGCATCGGGCGGGTCTGGGCGCCGATGACCGCGTGGGCGGCCGTGGAGATTCTGCAGGGCGGCAGAGGAGAGCAATTACTGGACCAGCCACGCCGCTCCCGCCTTCGAATGCGGCTGAAGGAGCTGACGCCGGCTGAACTTCATCGGCTTGCGGAGGGACGGGCCGTGGTGCGGCGGTACGCTGCGGTACCGCGAGCGCGAACTCGGCTGACCGGGCTTCTGACGCCAGCGGGCACCGACGTCCTCACCGATCCCCTCGTGGCGAGCCGTTTCGGACTGGCGGTCATCGACGGCGACACGCGACTCGAAGGGTATTTCGCCGGGGATCGGGGAGCGTTGCAGCGCCGCCTGCGCCTCACGTCAGCGCCGGAGGGTGATGTCACCATCCGCTACGTCACTGACGATCTGTCGGTCGAACATCTGTATGGCACCGACGCGTTGACAGCGCTCGACCTCATGGACTCGGACGACATCAGGGAACGCGCCGCGGGCCGCGATGTGCTGGAGAGGCTGCTGGGCCGTGTCTGATCCCCGCCCACGCTGTCTGGATGGCCGCTCCTGGGCGACGCCGTGGCCGGAGGTCTTCGAGCTTGCTCGTACCGTCGATTCACACCATTGGGTCTTGATTGGGGGTCTCATGGTGCACCTCCACCACCGGCTAGCCGGTGAGCCTCCCCTGCGGGCTACGTTGGACATCGACGCCTTGACTCGGGTCGACGTCACCTGGCGCGAGCACTACCACGCGCTACGGCGTGGCCTCGAGAAACTTGGCTACAGTCCACAGCGCTCGCTCGATGAAGCAGCCCCGCTCCACCGGATGGTCCGCGGGAATGGAGCTTCCGCGGCACAGGTGGACTTTCTCATCGCTGATCATGTCCCACCCAAAGCCCAAGATGCACTCCCGGATCCGACTCCGGTGCAGGCCCCGGGTGCCCGCAATGCTCTCTGGCGTCTCGTTGAGATTGAGATTCAGACACCCGAGGACATCGTGGTCGTAGCCGTGCCCGATGTCATCGGTGCGTTGCAGCTCAAGATCGAGGCCTACGGGGCGGATTCGAGAGATCGGGGTCGGCACGCCAGTGACGCGGTGTCGTTGGCCCGACTGCTCGAGGACGAGCCGCCGGATCCGCCGTTGCATGGTCGCCGTAGAGGCCGTTCTGGAGTTCGAGGATCACGGCGGCACTGCATCGACAGGCGAAGTCGACAGAAGCAGCACGTGATGGCGGAGCCTGAGATGCGAGTCCGTCCACCCTCGGCCGGCCCCACCCGTCCGCCGAGCCGCCCACCGACCCCGCACCCCCGCCTCCCGCCCCCGCGAAACTTCGGTGCGCAAACGACCCTTTACAGGGCAGATTCGGCCGCCTTAAGGGTCATCTGCGCACCGGAGTTTTGAGGGTCGTAGGCTGACGCCATGAGCAACACGGATCCCCAGCCCCAGGAGACGCTGTGCCGCAACGGCGGGCCGCGTGACGGCGTCGGGAACGAGGAGGACGCCCCGCAGCACCCCGCGCCACGTTTCACCGAGGGCCTCACCTCCGGGGTCAGCGAGCATCACGCCGCCGCGCCAGGCCAGCACACGGTGGAGATCCTCGAGCCCCGCGCCGTGCCCCTGGGCGGCCCGCGCGGGATGACGGTGCAGCGCTCGCTGCCGCAGCGGGCGCGCTCGCTGATCGGGGCCTGGTGCTTCCTCGACTTCTACGGCCCCGACGACGTCGCCGAGACCGGCGGCATGAAGGTCGCCCGCCACCCGCACACCGGGCTGGCCACCGTGTCCTGGCTGTTCGAGGGCTACATCGACCACATCGACTCCGCCGGCAACTGGGCCACCGTGCGCCCCGGCGAGGTCCACCTGATGAACGCCGGCACCGGCATCACGCACTCCGAGCACTCGAGCGAGCACAGCCGCATCCTGCACGGCGCGCAGCTCTGGTACGCCTTCCCGGACGCCGCGCGCTTCACCCCGCCCTCGCTGGAATCGCACCGGCCCACGCTGCTGACCCTCGACGGCGGCACCGCCCGCGTCTTCCTCGGCTCGCTGCTCGGCGAGACTTCCCCGGTGCGCACCCACCTCCCGCTGACCGGCGCGGAGATCCGGCTGCAGCCCGGCACTACCCTCACCGTGGACGTGCCCGCCGAGCACGAACACGGCGTCCTTGCCGTCAACGGCCCCGTGCACCTCGACGGCGTCACGGTGGAGCAGGCGCACGTCGGGTTCGTGGGTGTCGGAGCGAGGCAGCTCACCCTGACCACACCCGACGACGCCACCGAGGAGACCATTCTCCTGCTGCTCGGCGGGCAGCCACTGGGCGAGCAGATCATCATGTGGTGGAACTTCGTCGGCCGCTCGCACGAGGAGATCGTCGAATGGCGGGCCCGGTACCAGCAGGAGATGGGTTTCGACGACGACGCCGCTGACGGTGTTGACGGCGCGCTCGGTGGTGGCACCAGCACCGGTGGCAACGACGGCGGGCGCATGTTCGGCGACTTTCCGCCGAACCAGCCCGATCCGCTGCCCGCGCCGGAGCTGCCGAACACGAGGATGCGGCCGCGTGGCTGAGGACCGCTGTCCGAGAAGCACCGACCATGCACACACCCACCCCACACCTGGCGGTTGACCGCCGGGTCATGGACTGGCTGCTCGACGCCGACCCCGCCCTGATCTGGCAGGTCGAACGGGACCTCGCCGCGTCCCTCCCGCCGGACCGGCGGGACACCGCGGACTGGCGGGCCACGCGTGCCCGCGTCGCGCAGGAGGGCTGGGGCGCTGCCCTGCTCGCCCGCCAGGACCCGGACGGCCAGTGGGCCGGCGGCGCGCACTTCCCGGCCGGGTTTTTCGACGCCCCCGAGGGCACCCCGCAGCCCTTCACCGCGACGAGCTGGTCTCTGAAGTCGCTGCGCGAATGGGGCGTGCCCGCCACCGCCCTCGGGGACACCGCCGCACGCCTGGCCACCCACGCCCGCTGGGAGTATGACGACCTCCCCTTCTGGGGCGGCGAGGTGGACGCCTGCATCAACGCCTACACCCTGGCCTCGGGCGCCTGGCTGGGCGTCGACGTCGCACCCCTGGTCGCCTGGTTCCGTGAGCAGCACCTGCCCGACGGCGGCTGGAATTGCTACGCGATCGAGCACGGCGCCACGCGCTCCTCCTTCCACTCCACGCTCAGTGTGATCACCGAGCTGCTCACCTATGAGCAGCTCACCGGCGACGACTCGGTCGCGCCGCTGCGCCACCGCGGCGAGGACTACCTGCTGCAGCGGGGGCTGATGCACCGCCTCAGCACCGGCGAGGTGGTGGGCGACTTCGTCACCGACTTCATCGCCCCGCGCCGCCACCAATACAGCGCGCTCGCCGCCCTGGACCACTTCCGCGCCGCCAGCCTCCATGACCACACGACGCCGGACCCGCGGCTGGCGGAGGCGGTCGACGTCGTCGTGCACCGGCGGCAGCCGGACGGGCGGTGGCTGCAGGGCAACGCCCTGCCCGGGGTCGTGTGGTTCGCGGTGGATGCCGCACCGAGGGAGCCGTCTCGGTGGGTGACGCTGCAGGCGCTACGCGTGCTGGACTGGTGGGGTGCGGGGCAGAATGGTCGACCATGACCCCTGCACGCAAGCCCGCACGTCGACGCACCAGCCGGACCCGTATCCCGCCGCGCCCCGTCGATTTCGCGGAGGTGCTGCATCATCGCGTCGAGGGCCTGGCGGCTGGTGAGCCGATCTCCCCGCCGATCGTGCACGCGAGCGCCTTCCACCTGCCCGGCAGCACCGAGGCCGCCAACCAGTACGGGCGCTGGGACAACGGCACGTGGCGGGCGCTCGAGGAGGCGCTCGGCGTGCTCGAGGACGCCGAGACCGCCATGTTCCCCTCCGGCATGGCCGCGATCGCCGCGGTCCTGCTCTCCCAACTGCGCCCCGGCCAGCGCGCGCTGCTGCCCCTGGACGGCTACGGCGCCACGCAGGCGATGGCCCGGCAGTACCTGGTCCCGTCCGGGATCCACGTGGACTTCTGCTTCACCCCGCAGATCCCCGAGCGCGATCTAGAGGGTTACGACCTCGTCTTCGTGGAATCCCCGTCGAATCCGCTGCTGCGCGTGATCGACATCGCCCAGCTCGCCGAGCGGGCACACGCGGCCGGGGCCCTGCTGGTGGTGGACAACACGATGATGACCCCGCTGGGACAGCGCCCACTCGAGCTCGGGGCGGACGTCGTCGTCGCCTCGGACACCAAGGCGCTCGCCGGCCACACCGACGTGCTCGGCGGGCACGTGGCCAGCAAGAACGGCCAGCTCATGGTGGGTGTGCGGCACTGGCGCACGCTGACCGGCGGGATTCTGGGGCCGATGGAGGCGTGGCTGATCCACCGCGGCCTGGACACCCTGGAGGTCCGGCTCGAGCGAATGTGGTCCACGGCCCAGGCGCTGGGGGAGATGCTCGAGAGCCTCGGCGGGCAATTCCCCTTCACGTCCGTGGTGTTCCCGGGCCTGGACTCCCACCCGGACGCGGAGATCGTCGCGGCGCAGATGGCCGGACCGGGTTCGCTGGTGGGGGTCGAGTTCGAGACCGCCGAGATCGCCGAGCGCTTCCTCGCAGCCAGCCGCTACTTGGTGGCGGCCACGAGTTTCGGCGGAACGCACTCCAGTGCCGAGCGCCGCGCCCGCTGGGACGACGACGTCCAGGACGGCTACGTCCGCATCTCCGTGGGCTGCGAGCCGACTCCGGCGCTGCTGGAGGACGTGGTTCTGGCGCTGCAGAGCCTCTGAGCTGAGGCGGATTATTCGCCGGGCCGCCCCTTCCCCCCGAACTCCCGAATCCCGCCTGCCCACTTCTCCCCCCACCCCCCCCGAAATCCTGTGCGCAAACGACCCTTCTGAGCGCCAAAACGCGGGTCAGAAGGGTCGTTTGCGCACACGATTTTCACCGGGTGGGTGCGTGGGGGCGGTCAGGCGCTGGCGGGCGGGGCGGCTGTGATGGGATGGGACCATGCTGACGACGTCGATGCAACGGGTCATCGTAGGGGTCCTGGTCGCGCTGTACCTCGGCGCGGTGGCCATCACGGTGGGTGGCTCCCCGCAGGGGTGGACCAATGTGGCCAGCCCCGAGTCCGGCACCCGGCCCTGGTGGCTGATCCTCGGGCCCGCCCTGCTGGGATGCGCCCTGATCCTGCTGCTGCCGCGGCGCGCGAAGCCCCAGCCAGCGCGCGTCGGCGACCCGCGTGCCTTCCGCCGGTCCACCGTGTTTCTGCTTGTGCTGGCGGTGGCGATCATCGGCGTCGGGGTGGCGCCCGTGGGCATCGAAGATTTCATCCTCGCGAAACTGCTGATCTTCCTGATCCTGCCGGGCCTGGCCCTCGGGCTGGCGTGGCGGCGTGGGGTGCGGATTCAGTGGCGGCCCGGTGCCTGGCGCTGGTGGATTCCCGCAGGGATCGTGGCCCTGTGGGCTGTGCTGAGCTTCGCGGGACCGTGGGTCGAGCGGGTCGACTTCTCCGACTACGACCTCGGCCTCGTCATCGTCGGCGCCACGGTCACCGCCATGACGGCCGGCGTGGGGGAGGAGCTGTTCTACCGGCGGTGGCTGCAGACCCGGCTCGAGGCGTGGGGCGGGGCAGCCGTGGGCATTGCCATCAGCACCGTGCTGTTCGCGCTCATGCATGTGGGCACGCACGGAACCGGCGATCTCCTCGCCGATGCGGCGCTGTTCCTGACCGTGCACGGCACCGGCGGCCTGTTCTACGCGTTGCTCTGGTGGCGGTACCGGAACATCGCGATGAACATCGTGGCGCACCTGCTGCACAACGGCTGGGCCGTTGGGGTGTACCTGGTGGGCGTCGCCCTGGGGTGAGCGCTCCCGGCTCCCAGCTCCCAGCCACCAGCCATATCGCCCGCCCCGAAATCCTGTGCGCGAACGACCCTTCTGAGCACCGAAACGCGGGTCAGAAGGGCCGTTTGCGCACAGGATTTTCACGGGCGGGCAGCCACTGCCTCGCACGACGCGGCAGAATCTCCCCATGAAGTACCTGCTGACCTCCGGGGGCGTCACCACTCCTACGCTGCGCGCCACGCTCGAGGAGCTGCTGGGCACGCCGATTGAGCAGGCCAGCGCCCTGTGCATCCCCACCGCGCAGTGGGGCCACCCCGCATGCGGGCCGGTCTCCGCGCGCGGTTTCCTCACGGGCGCGGCCCCGCACGCGCGCATGGCGGGCCTGGGCTGGCGCCAGCTCGGGCTTCTCGAGCTCACGGCCCTGCCCACCATTGACCCCCAGCGGTGGCAGCCGTGGGTGCGCGATGCGGACGTCTTGCTGGTCGACGGCGGTGAGGCCACCTACCTGCGCCACCACCTCGAGGTCTCCGGTCTGGCGGACTTTTTGCCCCAGCTCGAGGACACCGTCTGGGTGGGCGTGAGCGCCGGCTCGATGGCGCTGACCCCACGGATCGGCACCTTCTTCCAGGACTGGCCGGACGCTCCGGATGACCGGGGCCTCGGCGTCGTGAGCTTCTCGATCTTCCCGCACCTGGACGTGTTCCCCACCAATACCCTCGAGGCCGCGCACCGGTGGCACGCCGAGGTCGGCGGGCAGGCCTACGTGCTCGACGACGCCAGTGCCGTCCTCGTGGACGGGCCCCGCACCGCGGTGGTCTCGGACGGCGTCTGGCACGTGCTCGGCGCCGAAGATCCCGCGGACGCCACGCTCTAGGCTGGTCCCATGCATCTGCCCGCGCACCCGGAGACCGGCACCCGCACCGAGCCCACCCCGCTGAGTCCGCAGCGACTGGCGGACATGGTGCGCCTGCGCTGGGAGCGCCACAGCGCGGACCTCGAGGCGGGGCTGCGGGTGGTGTATCCGGCGGCCACGCAGGAGTTGCTGGATCGGATCGGGCGGATCGTGGAGCGCAGTCTCGCCGAGCGCAGCCCCGCCCTGCATGAGCTGGACGAGCGCCGGCTGCTGCGCCCGGACTGGCTGCAGCATCCCACGCAGGTGGGCTATGTGGCCTACGCGGATCGCTTCGCCGGGACCCTGGCCGGCGTCCGGGACCGGGTGGATCACCTGGCCGGGCTGGGCGTGACGCACCTGCACCTGATGCCGCTGCTGACCCCGCGCCCGGGCCCCAACGACGGCGGCTATGCGGTGGCCGACTACCGCTCCGTCCGCGAGGATCTCGGCGCGGTGGAGGACCTCGCCGAGCTCGCGGGCGAGCTGCGATCGCGCGGGATCAGCCTCGAGATCGACCTCGTGCTGAACCACGTGGCGCGCGAGCACGAGTGGGCAGAGCGCGCCCAGGCCGGCGAGCAGCGCTACCTGGACTACTTCCTCTCCTTCCCGGATCGCGAGCAGCCGGACCTGTACGAGCGCACCCTGCCGGAGATCTTCCCGGACTTCGCGCCCGGCAACTTCACGTGGGATGACGCCACCGGCCGCTGGATGTGGACCACGTTCAACGACTTCCAATGGGACCTGGACTGGTCCAATCCGGAGGTGTTCTGCGAGTTCCTCGAGATCATCCTGTTCTGGGCGAATCACGGGGTGGACGTCTTCCGCCTCGATGCGATCGCGTTCATGGTGAAGCGGTTGGGGACGAACTGCCAGAACCAGCCCGAGGTGCACGCGATCACCCAGGCGCTGCGCGCGGCGGTGCGGATGGCCGCACCGGCGGTGGCGTTCAAGGCGGAGGCGATCGTGGGGCCCAAGGACCTCATGACCTACTTCGGGCGCGGCACCCAGGCCGGCGTGCTGTCCGATACCGCCTATCACAACAGTTTGATGGCGCAGCTGTGGTCCACGCTGGCTTCCCAGGATGTGCGGCTACTGCGCCGCGCGCTGGAAGCAGTGCCGGCCAAGCCGCCGCAGGCCACCTGGTCCACCTACGTGCGCTGCCACGATGACATCGGCTGGGCCGTGGATGACGCTGATGCCGCCGAGGTGGGGCTCGACGGCGCCGCCCACCGCAGCTTCCTCTCCGACTTCTACTCGGGGGACTTCTTCGGCAGCTTCGCCCGCGGCCTGGTGTTCCAGGAGAATCCGGAGACGGGTGACCGGCGGATCTCGGGGTCCCTGGCCAGTCTGGCCGGGCTGGAGGATGCCCTCGAGCGAGGCGACGCGCCGGCCGTGGATGCGGCCGTGCGCCGCATGGGCCTGCTCTACGCCGTGGTGTTCGGCTTCGGCGGCATCCCGCTGATCTACATGGGCGATGAGATCGCGCTGCTCAATGACTACGGCTTCGCCGAGGTCCCCGAGCACGCCCCGGACAACCGGTGGGTGCACCGCCCGCGCATGGACTGGGATGCGGTGGAGGCGCTGAGGGAAGAGCCGGAGGGCACGACGCCGTCCCCGGCAGGGCGCATGCACGCGTGGCTGCGGCATCTGGCGCACGTGAAGGGCTCGACCGCCCACCTGCACGCGTCCGTGGAGTCCGTGCCGGTGGAGGCCGGCGACCACCGGGTGCTGATGCTGGTGCGCCGTTCCGCCGTCGGGGCCATGGTGCAGGTCTACAACTTCTCCGGTGAGCAGGTGCGTCTGCCGATGCACGTGCTGCGCCACCATCTCCGCGACGACCTCGCCGAGGGTGACGTGGGCACCGCCTTCGAGATGCTCACCGGGCACGTGTGGGACCTGAGCCCGCAGGAGTACCGGGTGCCGGGCTACGGGTGCCTGTGGTTCGTCGGGCGGTAAGGCAGCGCGGGGCGGGCGCGGCAAGCGGGGCGGGTGGGGCCTCGCGCCGTGCAACTCGGGCACGCAGTTGACCCACTCAACCCCCGGAAACGGGGGTTGAGTGGGTCATCTGCGTGCCCGAGTTTCGCCAGGGCCCGTCCGTGTCACGCTGCGCCGGGGC
>JAUNTT010000235.1 GCA_030538555.1 Micrococcus sp. | reverse complement strand
CACCAACTGCGACTCGGTCTATCACCGCTACACCCGCCCCGGTGAGGAGGTGACCATCCAATCGGTCCTCACCGACGTGGTGGGCCCCAAGACCACCGGGCTCGGCGAGGGCTGGTTCTTCACCACCAAGAACTACTGGCGGGTGGGTGACGAGGTCGTCGCGGAGATGGACTTCCGGATCCTCAAGTTCCGGCCGGCCGCCAAAAAGGAGGCCGCGGCGGATCAGATCGTCGCCAGCTCCGGCTCGGCGACGGACGACCTCGTCGTCGGCAAGGTCCTGCGCCCCTCGGTCAGCCAGGACACCCGGTTCTTCTGGGAGGGCGTGACGAACCACGAGCTGCGTATCCAGCAGCGCGAGGACGGATCCCTGCAGCACCCGCCCGTGCCGGCGTTGTGGAAGGACAAGACCGAGCAGACCGACTACGTCGTGGCGTCCGGTAAGGGCACCGTGTTCAGCTTCGTCACCCACCACGCCCCGCGCGTGCCGGGCCGCACCAGGTTCCCGTTCGTCATCGCGCTCGTCGAACTCGAGGAGGGCGTGCGCATGCTCGGGGAGCTGCGCGACGTCGACCCGGACGAGGTGGAGATCGGCATGCCGGTCGAGGTCGAGTTCCTCGACATGCCGGGCGACGAGAGCGAGGACGCCGCGTTCGGCACCGAGCCGTGGACCCTCTACGCGTGGCGACCCGCGGGCGCCGCGCCCGTCGAGCGCCAGATGCCCGAGGCCGCCCCGGCCGAGACGAGCAAGGAGGCCGCGAAGTGAGCACCGAGACCGACCGCGTGATCTGCCCCGCCGAGCCGCCCGCCGTGGCGGTCGGGGACACCCTGCCCGAGCTCGCCATCGAGGGCACGCCCACCTTCATCGTGGCGTCCGCCCTGGCCACCCGCGATTTCCAGGACGTTCACCACGACCGCGACCTCGCGCACGCCAAGGGCTCCAAGGACATCTTCGTCAACATCCTCACCGACACCGGCCTCGTCCAGCGGTACGTCACCGACTGGGCCGGTCAGCAGGCGCGGATCACCTCCATCAAGCTCCGCCTCGGTGTGCCGTGGTACGCCTACGACACCCTGCGGCTCACCGGTGAGGTCACCGAGATCGCGGACGACGGCCTGGTCACGCTGAAGATCGTCGGTACGGACTCCCTGGGCCCGCACGTCACGTCGACGGCCACCCTCTACATGAACGGAGACCCGCAATGAGCACTCTCTCCGACAAGGCGGCCATCGTCGGCATCGGCGCCACGGACTTCTCCAAGGACTCCGGCCGCTCCGAGCTCCGCCTGGCCGCCGAGGCCGTCCGTGCTGCCGTGGCCGACGCCGGGCTGCGCCCCGAGGACGTCGACGGCCTCGTGTCCTTCACCATGGACACCAACACCGAGATCGCCGTGGCCCGCGCCGCCGGCATCCCGCAGCTCAACTTCTTCTCCCGCATCCACTACGGCGGCGGCGCCGCGTGCGCGACCGTCCAGCAGGCCGCGATGGCCGTCGCCACCGGCGTCGCCGAGGTCGTGGTGTGCTACCGCGCCTTCAACGAGCGGTCCGGGATGCGCT
>JAUNTT010000075.1:7095-12191 GCA_030538555.1 Micrococcus sp. | reverse complement strand
TCGCGGGCGCTGGCTTCTGCGCCGGCGCTGCCTTCTTCGCGGGAGCGGCCTTCGTGGCCGGGGCCTTCGCCGTCGACGTCGCCGCGGAGGTCCGGCGGGCGGGTCGCTTCACCTTGGTGGAGTGGCGCGTGGCGGCCGTGGCCTGGGCGCCGGTGAGGGCGCCGCCCTCCATGAGGGCCGCCGTCGTGGTCCAGCGATGACGCTGGTGCGCGCTGACCGGCTCGTCAGTGAGCTCATCCGGGTCGTCCTCGAGGGTCGCCGTCGAGAGCGCGGCCATCTCCTCGAAGATCACGGGCCAGTGCTCACGCAACGCCTCGCGGGACATGAACAGGCCGAGATGGCCGCTCGCCGCGGCATGGCGACCCACCAGATGGGCCGGCGTCGAGGCATGGTCCGCCAGCGCCCACACCTGATCCGGAGGCGTGATGTGGTCGGCCTCACCGGCCAGGAGGAACAGCGGGCATTCAATGCGGGAGAGGTCCACGCGCTGGCCCTGCACCTCGAGCTCACCGGCGATGAGCGAGTTGTTCACAAAGAGGTGCTCGAGGATCCAGAGGTAGAACGTGCCCGAGAGCGACTGGGTCCACTGGAACCAGTCCTCGAACACGCGGTGACGCTCACGGTAGACCGGATCGTGGAGGTTGTTGAGCAGCTGGATGCCGCGAGAGAACTCCTGGTCCGGCTGCAGTGCCTTGAAGCCATCGAGCAGGAAGCGCCCGGGCAGCAGGCCGCCGTGGGCGGCCACCACGCCGCGGAAGTACGCCAGGTCCCCCGTGGGCGCCAGTGCGTGGACCCACTCGAGCATGAGCGGGTCGCCGGCGTGGAAGTCGATGGGGGCGCCGGCGATCGCCAGGGAGTTCACCTTGTCCGGGTGCACCGCGGCGAAGATCGTGGCCAGCCACCCGCCCTGGCAGTCGCCCACGAGGTTCAGGCGGCCACCGAGCAGCTCTGCGGTCTCCTCGAGCAGCTGCATATAGTCATCGATGCTCGCCGTCTTGGTCTCCTGCGTGGCACCGACCCAGTCGAGGCTGTAGATGCGGTGGCAGCCGGCGTCGCGTCCCGTGACGATCTGGCTCTGGGCAAGGGAGTAGTCGACGATCGAGGAGTCGTGACCGGCCTGCGGAGGCAGGATGACGGTGGGCACCATGGTGGCCTCAGCGTCCGGCGTCGAGTAGTCCCGCAGCCGTGCCAGCGGCCATTCCTTCACGATGGTGTGCTCGTGAGCCCACTCAGGCTTGCTGCGCCGGTAGATGGCGGTGCTCCACTCGAGCGCATCGCCCATGACCGTCCACGGGGTGACCTGGCGTGAGACCAGGTGGGCCCAGTATTCGGAGGCATTGGTGACGTAGGTGTTCCACGCACCGAAGGCGGCGGTGGTCAGCGAGTCCTGGATGGCCGGGCTCGGCAGGGTGGTGCTCGGGGACATGAGTCCTCCTCAGACGAAAGTCGACGGCGGCGGGCAGAGACCGCGCCGCCCGTCAGTGTTGCAGATCACAGACGATGATGCGACATAGGCGGCCGCGACGTGGTGGCGGCGTGTCGCGGGATGGGACGACGACGGCCCCGCCCGGAATCGGGCGGGGCCGCGGCGACGAGTGCGTCGGCGACTCGCCGGTGTCAGTGACGCAGCAGCGTCACTTCATCATCTGGCGAGCGGCCTTGACCCAAGCGTGGGTGACCTCTTCGGCGAACTGAATCTGGGTGGTGGAGGCGTTCTGCATCCACTCGTTCTGCACCGAGCCGGCCATCTGGCGCTGCATGTCGAAGAACGACTTGGCGGCCTGCTCGTAGTTGTCGATCACGGAGCGGGTGCCGGTCTTGGCGGACTCCATCATGGCGGAGTTGAACTCCTTCATGCGCTCGGCGTTCTCCTCGAAGCGCTTGCCGGCCTCCTCGGCCATCTTGGCAGCGTTCTGGGTGGCGTTCTGGGCGGCGTTGGTGTTCGAGTTGTTGGCGGCCATGGTGACCCTCCTTGCTTCGCTGTTCATCTCTGACTGGAGAAGAGCTTCAGCTCGACTCGTGTTAACAAAGTTAGCAGGAGTTAGCAGGCGATGCAAGCACGGGAGTCGGGACGCACCGTCCCGACCCCCGTGGGATCACATGTCCATGCCGCCGTTGACACCCCAGACCTGGCCGGTGATGTAGGAGGATTTGTCCGCGGCGAGGAAGTGCACCACGCGCGCCACCTCATCGGGATTGGCCAGACGCGCCATCGGGATCTTGCCCTTGATCTTGTCAAGGACCTTCTCCGGCACGGCCTCGACCATCTCGGTGTTCACGTAGCCCGGGGTCACGGTGTTCACGGTCAGCCCGATGCCGTCCTCGTTCAAGGTGCCGGCACGCTCGAGGTAGAACACGGCCTCCCGTGCCAGGGTCTTGGTGAGACCGAACAGGCCGGACTTGGAGGCGGCGTAGTTGGCCTGGCCGATGTTGCCCATCTCGCCGATGATCGAGGACACATTGACGATGCGTCCTGAGCCTCGCTCGACCATGTGCTTCAGCGCAGCCTGGGCCATGTAGAAGGTGCCCGAGAGATTCACCTGGATCACGGCGTCCCAGTCCTCGTCCTCCATCTTCATGACCGTGCGGTCACGCGTGATGCCGGCATTATTGACCAGGATGTCGAGGCGGCCGTGCTCGTCGATGACGTCCTGCACGGTCTGGCGTGCCTGCTCGGCCTTGCCCACATTGCCCGGGTGGATGGTGAAGGTGCTGTCCGGGTAGGTCCGCTGCATCTCTTCGCGGAACGCTGTCGCGCGAGTGGAGTCCTGGCCGTAGCCGATGGCCACGGTCGCGCCCTGCTCGGCGAGGCTGCGGGTGATCGCCGCGCCGATGCCCCGGCTGCCGCCGGTGACGAGCGCGACGCGCCCCTGCAGCTTTGATCCCTTGCGTGCTGGTGAGTCCGTCATGGTCCTCTCCTTCATCCCTGGATGGGTGTCCCTGTGGGTGGGTGGTGGGTCTCAGGCGTGTGGCGTGCTCTGGCTGCGCGGTTCCAGCCACTCGTGGATGCGCGGCCAGATGTCGCCTCGAGCGCGGGATCCGGCCATGAGGCCGATATGACCGCCGACGCCGTCGAGGTGCTCGAGGTCCGGGGCCGTCATGACATCGAGCAGCGGGAGGGTGCCGGCGCGCGGGGCGATGTGGTCACGGTCTGCGGTGACGACGAGCGTGGACTGCGTGATCCTGGAGAAGTCCACCACCTTGCCGCGCAGGCGCAGCCGTCCGGTGGGCAGCAGGTTGTCTCGGTAGACCCAGGACACCCACTGCGTGAAGGCCTTCATGGGGAAGTGCGGGTTGTCCGCCACCCACTTGGCCATGGGCTGATGCGCTTCAGGGCGGGCCTGGCCGTCCTGGACCTGACGCCACAGCCGCAGGGGCGTGCCCATCAGGTTCGGGACGGGCTTGAGCAGCTTGTTGACCACGTCCACGTACGTGCCCGGCAGGTAGGCGCCGTGCTGATAGAGCCACTCGGTGTCCAGCTCCTCATTGCCGAGCAGGACCTGGTAGGTGGAGCCGGTCGAGTCGAAGGGCATGGTCAGCGGCAACCAGTTGCGCACGGGTGCCTCAGGCGTGGTGGACAGATACATGCCGGTCAGGACCGCCCCGATGCACCAGCCGATCATCGAGATCTCCTCGGCGCCGGAGGCGCGGCGGACCTCACGCACCGCCCGGGGCAGGTAGCCCAGGGCGTAGTCATCCAGCCCAGTCTCCTTGTCCTCCTCCTCGGCGTAGCCCCAGTCCACGAGGAAGACGTCGTAGCCCTGTTCCAGGAGGAACTCGACGAAGGAGTTGCCGGGGCGCAGGTCGAAGATGTCCGGCCGATTGATCAGGGCGAATGTCAGCAGGATCGGCACGGGCTGCGTGCGGCGTGCGCTGCGGTAGCGGTAGAGCGTGACCTTGCGGTACGTCCAGACCGGGTCGCGCGGGGTCACCCCGACGACGGCGTCGGGCGTGGTCAGCTGCAGGTGCGTGTACTCGAGTGCGTGCTGGGCGGTGCGGGTGAACTGACGGAGCAGGTCCTGCATCGGACTCAGCCCTTCGCCGTCCCGCTGCGGCCGGCGCTGCGGCGGCGCGGAGCGGTGCTCGTGGTGCCGTTCTCATCCACGTCCTCATCCACGTCCTCGTCCTGCTGAGCGGACGGCGCGGCCTCAACGCCACGCTCCCGGGCGAGCTCGGACTCAAGGCGCTCGACGGTCTCGAGGACGAGTTCGAGCTTGTCCTCCGTGCGCGCGAGCTGACGGTGGAGGGAGACGACGTCGGCCCGCCCGGCCAGGCGGGTGTTGCGCACGACGAGGTCCATCACCTCGTTGCCGATGCGCTGCAGGGCCACCATGTTGGAGGCGGCCTGGGCCAGCATGACCCCGAACGAGCGCGAGTTGACCAGGTCTTCCAGGCCGGGGGTCAGACCCTCCAGGAACTCGTCGGTGCGAGCGCGGGCCTCGTCCTGACCCTTGCCCTGTGCCTGCTCTGCCACGGGGATTCCTCCAGTGCGTTGATTCGACGTCCGCAGGTCCGCCCGTGCCGAACGAGCGAGCCTGACCTTCAGTCGGATCCTACCCACTTCATGTGAGGTTGAGCACACCCGGAGCCCTGCTCAGCGCGAGTGTGACGCGGCCGGCGACCACCACAGTGCCACGACGCCGATCAGGTGCTGATCCCCCGTGTCCAGCGGACGCAGCACCATGCCGGGCACCTGGGTGGACACCGCGGCGGGGTCGCCCGTGAAACCCGTCCCGAGCGCCTTCACGGCGGCCTCTTTGGCGCACCACTGCGTGACCCGAGCAATCACCGGCTCACGAGCCTGCGCCAGGCTGCGCTGCTCGTCCTCGCTGAAGGCGACGGCGTCGACCTCAGCACGGGTCCGTGGATCGGCCCACCGAGTGACGGTCGGCGAGCGCAGGTCCTCGACGTCGACGCCGATGCGCCAGCCGTGTGCGCTCGCCGCCGGGTCGAGCCAGGCCAGCACCGTGCCCGGTGCCGGGCCCCCGTGATGACTCAGACTCACGGCGGGCAGTGCCGGACGGGACGACCCCGGCTCCCCCCGCCATTCGAGGCGGGGGGCACCGTGATCCTGCGCCCCGCACTGGGGACAGGAC
>JAUNTT010000075.1:0-7085 GCA_030538555.1 Micrococcus sp. | reverse complement strand
CAGCCCGCACCGGGCCACCAGCGTGTCGAGCAGCGCGGCAACCCGTGCCGCCCGCGTCACCGCTGGACGGCGTCGAAGCGCTCGAGCGCGACCTGGGTGGCCGCTGTGCGGGCGGCCGAGGCCTCATCGGCGGTGAGGGTGCGATCGGTGGCCCTGAAGCGCAACGAGAACGCGAGCGACTTCTTGCCCTCGGGCACCCCGGGTCCCGCGTAGACGTCGAAGAGACTGATCTCTTCGAGCAGCTCGCCGGCGCCCTCGCGCAGTGCCTCGCGGACATCGCCGGCCACAGTGTCGGCGTCGACCACGAGTGCCACGTCCTGGCTTGTGGCGGGGAACGTGGACACCACACCGGCCGTGACCACCGCGGGAGCGGCCGCGGAGAGGGCGTCGAGATCCAGCACCCATGCGCCCATGCGCGCGGGCAGGTCCTGGGTCTCGAGCCACTGCGGGTGCAGTTCCCCGGCGATGCCGACGACCTGTACGCCGTCGGCGGTGCGCACCACGAGCTCTGCGGCACGTCCGGGGTGGAAGGCCTGGTGCACGCTCTGCCGCGGGGCCAGCTCGACGCCGAGCAGATCCGCCACGTCGAGGGCGGCGGACACGGCGTCCTGCCAGTCGTGGGCCCGCGGGGCGTGGTCCGGTCCCGGTGCCGAGTCGTGGCCGGCGAGCACGCCGCCGACATGCCAGGGCTGGTCCGGCACGCCCGTGACGAGGTCCTCGAGCACCTCAGGCGCCGGATGCTCGGCGCGCGGGGGGATCTCGGCGCTGCCCAGGCGCTGCCCGGCGCTCGGCGTCACGACGCGACCCACCTCATACAGGCGCATGTCTCGCAGTCCGCGCCCCAGATTCCGGCGGGCAGCCTCCACCAGTCCGGGCAGCAGCGTGGTGCGCAACTGCCCGTAGTGGGAGGAGATCGGATTCGCGAGGGCCACCATGGCCAGGGACTCCGCGGCGTCAGCGTCGGCCGCGCCGAACAGACGGTTCTGCTCGACGGAAACGAACGGGTAGTTCAGCACCTCGACGTGGCCGGCGTCGGCGAGCGCCTGGCTCACCCGGCGCCGCTGGGCCTGCACACGGGTCAGGCCACGGCCCGGCGGGGCGACGGGGACCACGGAGGGAATCTGATCGTAGCCGCGCAGTCGCGCGACCTCCTCGACGAGGTCCTCGGGGATCGTGAGGTCCGTCCGCCAGCTCGGCGGGGTGACGCGCAGCACAGTGGCCTCGTCGGTCTCGCTGACCTCGACCTCAGCCCCGAGCGCACGCAGCGTGGTGACGACCTCGTCGCACGAGTAGTCCACCCCGACCCGCCGCGTGGGGTAGGCGGCGTCCATGGTGACGGCGGCAGGCGCGGCGGGCTCACCGACGTCGGTGACGGCGCCCTCGTCGGTGCCCCCGGCGAGCTCCACGAGCAGCTGCACGGCGCGCTGCGCGGCAACATCGGCGATGCGCGGATCGACGCCGCGCTCATTGCGCTTCGAGGCCTCGGAGGGCAGGCGGTGACGGCGCCGGGTGCGGGCGATCGACACCGGATCAAAGGTCGCGGACTCGATCACGATCCGCGTGGTGGCGTCAGAGACCTCGGTCTCGGCGCCGCCCATGACCCCGGCCAGGCCGATCGGACCACGGTCATCGGTGATGAGCAGGTCCTCGGGGTCCAGGGTGCGCTCGCGCTCGTCCAGGGTGGTCAGGGTCTCCCCCGCCGCCGCGCGGCGCACCACGATCTCTCCGCGCAGGGCGTCGGCGTCGTAGAAGTGCAGCGGCTGGCCGAGCTCCCACATGACGTAGTTGGAGATATCCACCGGCAGAGAGATCGAGCGGATCCCGGCCAGGCGCAGGCGCGTGGCCATCCACGCCGGCGTCGGGGCCGCGGCGTCCACACCGCTCACGGTGCGGGCCACGAAGCGGCTGCAGCCGGGCGTGGCGTAGATCGGCGCGTCATCGGCCAGACGCACCGGCCAGCCGGTCTGGGTGGGCGCGGGCACCGTGATGCCCGCGGCCGGGTCCGTGAACTCGACGCCGGTGGCGTGCGCGTACTCCCGGGCCACCCCGCGCATCGAGAACACGTAGCCCCGATCCGGGGTCACGTTGATCTCCGCGGCCTCCTCGTCCAAGGCCAGGACCTCGCGCACGTCGGCGCCGAGCTCCGGGTCCAGGCCGAGCGTGCTCAGCACGAGGATCCCGTCGTGGTCCTCGCCGATGCCCAGCTCGCGCACCGAGGCGATCATGCCGGCCGAGACATGGCCGTAGGTCTGACGCGGGCTGATGCGGAAGTCACCGGGCAGCACGGCGCCGGGTAGGGTCACGACGACCTTGTCCCCCACCTCGAAGTTGTGGGCGCCGCACACGATGCCCTGCACGCCGGAGGGGTCGATGCCCTCGCCGGTGAGCGTCTGCTCGGTCCCTTCCGGGACCACGCGGACCTGACACCAATTGATGGTCTTGCCGTTCTTCTGCTCCTCGGGCTCCTTGGAGAGGACCTGCCCCACGACGATGGGACCCTGCAGGTCATCGCCAGGGCGGTGGACAGCCTCTTCCTCGAGGCCCACGCGGACCAGGTCGGCCATGACGTCCTCGGCGCGGTGCTCGGCTGGAACGGGAACGAATTCGCGCAGCCAGTTCAGGGGTGCTCGCATGTGTGTCAGACCTCCATGCCGAAGTGCTGGGAGAAGCGGACGTCGCCCTCGATCATGTCCCGCATGTCCGGGACCTCATTGCGGAACATGAGCGTGCGCTCCACGCCCATGCCGAAGGCGAAGCCGGAGAACTCGTCCGGATCCAACCCGGCGGCCCGCAGGAGGTTGGGGTGGACCATGCCGCAGCCGCCCCATTCGATCCACCGGGGTCCGCCCTTGGCGCCAGGGTGCCAGATGTCGAGCTCCGCGGAGGGCTCGGTGAACGGGAAGAAGTTGGGCCGCAGACGGATGGCCGCCTCCTCGCCGAACATCTGGCGCGCGAAGTACTCCAGGGTGCCGCGCAGGTGGGCCATGGTCAGGCCACGGTCCACGGCCAGACCCTCGAACTGGTGGAACACGGGCGTGTGGGTCGCATCCAGCTCGTCGGTACGGAACGTGCGCCCCGGGCACAGCACATAGGTGGGCGCGCCCCGCTCGAGCAGCGCGCGCATCTGCACCGGGGAGGTGTGCGTGCGCAGCAACAGGTGGGCCTGCGCAGGCTCCACGAAGAAGGTGTCCTGCATCTCGCGGGCCGGATGATCCGGAGCGAAGTTCAGCGCGTCGAAGTTGAACCACTCCGACTCCACCTCTGGTCCCTCGGCGATCTCCCAGCCCATGCCCACGAAGATGTCCGAGACGCGGTCCATCGTCAGCGAGAGCGGATGGCGGGCTCCGATGCGGCGGCGTCGCACCACGGCGGTGACATCGACCGTCTCCTCGTCGAGGATGCGCTGGGCCTGCTCCGCCTCGAGAACCTCGGTGCGGGCGGCCAGGGCGGCGTTGATCCGGCCACGCGCGGCCCCCATGATCTTGCCGGCGGACGCCTTCTGCTCCTTGGGCAGGGCTCCGATCCCCCGGTTGGCCAGGGTCAGCGGCGCCTTGTCTCCGGTGTGGGCCAGGCGTGCGGCCTTGAGCTGATCCAGGGTGGCCGCGGCATCGATATCGGCCAGGGCCTGGGTCACGACGCCGTCGACGCCCGCCTCGTCGGCCGGCGAGATCTCCGCACCCACGGCGGCCTTCTCAGTGCTGTCTGTCATGGTCTGCTGGCGCACTCACTCACTGTTCTCGACATGCGGGGGTCGCCGAACAGTCTAGTGGCCCCTGCGCCGGGACCTCGGTGCGGGTGTCACACCCGCCAGGGCCCTAGTCTGGCGTGCATGACACAGCAGCACCCCGGCCCCGGCGAGCTCGACGGCGTCGGGACGGCCGAGGTGGTGGTGGACGGCGTCGGGATGGACGAGCAGACCCGGTGCGTGCACTACCGCACAACCCGTGACGTGGTGGCGTTGCGTCTGGGCTGCTGTGCGGTCTACTACGCGTGCCGGCAGTGCCATGACGAGCGGGCGGATCATGCGGCGGTGGTGGTGCCCGCGCGCGACGCCGATCAGCCCCGCGCCCGCTGCGGAGTCTGCGGGGCTCTCATGACGGTGCGCGAGTACCGAGCCCTGCACACGGACACCGGGGCTGCCGAGGCCCCGCACTGTCCGCGGTGCCGAGCCGAGTTCAACCCCGGTTGCGCCCTGCATGACCACCTCTACTTCGAGCCCGAGGCGGCCGAGGAGCGCGAGGACCGGCTCACGCCCGGGCAGAGCCTGCGGCAGCTGGCCAACCTGCTCAACGGATCCACGGCCCTGGGCCTGGTGGCGGCGCGGCTGCTGGGCTGCCCGCTGAGCCCGGGGCCGACGGGGCTGTGGCAGGCGGCCGGGTATCGCGCCCGCTTTCCCGACGGCGGCGCGTTCACGGTGGGCGATGTGATCTTCACGCGGCCGACCACGCGGATGACACCGCGGCTGTGGCGGCATGAGGCCGCGCACGCCCGGCAGTACGCGTGGTGCCTGGGCCTACCGTTTCTGCTGTTCTACGGGCTCAGTGCCGCGTGGTCGCTGTGGCGCACGGGCGATGCGGCCTCGCGCAATGTGTTCGAGCGCGCGGCGAGCCTGAGCGACGGCGGCTACCGGGAGCGTCCGCTGGCGCGAGCCTGGTATGGGCGGCGTCTCAGTGCAGCGCCCCACCCGGACGCACCACATCCGGAGCGGAGTCCGCGGCGGCCTCGGCGATCGCCACCAGCGCCGCGCTGAGGTCGTTGAGACTCAGATGCGCGGAGCCCTCGGGCGCGTTCTCGGTGTCCCAGGGCACGTGGACGAATCCGGCGGCGCGCGCTGTGCCCGGCTCGTCGAGCAGCTGATACATGACGTGGTTGCACACGAAGCTGCCTGCGGTCAGCGAGAGGGCCGCCGGGATGCCGAGGCCGGCGACGGCGTCGACGCAGCGCTTGACGGGCAGCGTCGCGAACAACGCTGCGGGACCGCCGGCGCGCACGGGCACATCCACCGGCTGGCCTCCCGCGTTGTCCGGGATCCGCGCATCCTGCAGATTGATCGCCACCCGCTCCACCTCGATGCGCGCCGTTCCCCCGGCCAGCCCGACGGCGATCACCACCTCCGGCGCGAGCCGGTCGATCGTCTCGCGCAGCACGGCCTGCGTCTGCTCGAAGACGCACGGCAGCTGAACGGCCTCGGCCGCGACGCCACGCTCGCGCAGCTGGTGCGCTGCGGCGCGCGCAGCGGTGATCGAGGGATTCGTGGCGTCGCCACCGAAGGGCTCGAAACCGGTGAGCAAGATACGGGCAGCCGATGCAGTCGTCATGGTCGTTCAGCGTAGTCGGGTGCTCTGGCGGCAGCCTCCGATGGGCGGAGGGTGGCGGCACGCCATCGAACACAGTTGCGAACATGATCGAACATATGTTCTACTTTCTGCATGCGATGGGAAGCGCAGACCCTGCACCCCGAGAGCGGAGACAGCCCTGGCGATGCCGCATGGACTGGCACCGCGCCACTGCTTCCGCTCTCGGGATTGCAGCGGAGTGTCACCACCCCGGAGTTCTCCGGCGTGACGTTCCACGAGGTCCTGGCGAAGTCGGCGCTCAACAGCGTTCCCGCGCAGTCGTCCATGCCGTTCCGCTGGACCGTGAATCCCTACCGCGGCTGCACCCATGCGTGCCGCTACTGCTATGCCCGCGGCACCCATGAGTACCTGGACCTGGACTCCGGCGCGGACTTCGACGAGCAGATCATCGTGAAGGTGAATGCACCCGAAGTGCTGCGCGCCGAGCTGTCTCGGCCCACCTGGACCCGCGAGACCGTGGCCCTGGGCACCAACACGGATCCGTATCAGCGGGCCGAGGGCCGGTACCAGCTCATGCCGGGCATCATCACTGCCCTCGCCGACTCCGGCACCCCCTTCTCCATCCTGACAAAGGGCCCGCTGCTGGCCCGGGATGTGCCACTGCTCAGCGCGGTGGCCGCCACGGTGCCGGTGCGCGTCGGCGTCTCGCTGGCCATGCTGGATTGCCAGCTGGCGGCCGCTGTGGAGCCGGGCACTCCCACCCCCCACGGCTCGGCTCAAGCTGATCGAGAAGCTCAGTGCTGCCGGCGCCGAGGTCCATGTCATGGCGATGCCCCTGTTGCCCTGGCTCAGCGACTCCGAACAGCACGTGGACACGCTGATGCGGGCGATCGCCGCCGCCGGTGCGTCCTCCGTGCTGGCAGGTGCGCTGCACCTGCGCCCCGGGGCACGACAGTGGTACCTGGACTGGATCGCCGCCGAGCATCCCGGGCTCGTGCCGGGATACCAGCAGCTCTACGCCCGCTCCAGCTATGCGCCGGCGTCCTACCGCAGCACCCTGCATCGCCGTTGCACCCAGGCCGCCGCCCGGTACGGCCTGGCCTGGGACACCACGCATGCCGGTGATGCCGGTCCCGGCACGAGGACGGCCGCGACGGGAGGGGCAGCGGTCGCTCGCCCGGGTGCCGGTGGCCGAGCCGCCGCTGCGGCAGCCGCAGGCGCCGCCCGGGTGCGCCGTGGCGGGCACGCGGACCACCACGCTCCCGCCCAGCTGGCCCTGTTCTAACGCTGACCGTCGTCCTCGAGGCCCAGGTCTGTCTGGGCGACGCGAACCAGCAGCGCGTCGACAATCGGACGATCCGCCGGGATCCAGTCCAGCGCGTGCAGCGCCGTCGCCCCGAGCTCGGTCCAGGCCAGCCGGTCATGGTCAGCGAGCGGCTGCGGCGTCGCCTCTCCCACCAACACGCCCAAATACACCCGCATGCGAGCGCCGTTGTCCAGCAGCCAACCCTCCGGCTCCGGGGCGAGCACTTCGGCGCCGAGCCGCACCGTGACGCCGAGCTCTTCGCGCACCTCGCGCAGCAGACCCGCGCGAGGTGACTCCCCCGGTTCCACCTTGCCGCCCGGAAACTCCCACAGTCCCGCCAGGGCGGGCGGGGCCGTGCGTCGCGCCGCCAGCAGGGCTCGCGGCGCGGTGACCGCATCGACCAGGGCCACCCCCACCACCAGGGGCCGCGGCGGGGACCCCGGCGACGACGTCGTCGATGGTCCGGCGGGGGTTGCGGCGGG
>JAUNTT010000234.1 GCA_030538555.1 Micrococcus sp. | reverse complement strand
GACGCTCGACTTGCCCGTGCCGTTGGCGCCGGTCACGACCGTCAGCCGGCCCAGTGGCAGCAGCACCTGGCGCAGGGAGCGGTAGCCGCTGATGGCGACGGTGGAATACATGGTGGCGACGGTAGGGGTGGGGGCCGACAGGGTGGGTCGCTACCGTGCGGCGCAGTCGACGGCGACCGCGAGGGCTGAGCAGATCTCCCGCATGCGGTGATCGGAGAGCCGGCCGAGTCGCTGGACGAGGTTGGCGGCGTCTCGCGACGGGATGACGACCGGCCGGCGCCGTACCTGCTCCATATCGCACCACCACACCTCGCCAGGTGGGGCTGGGGTCACGAGCGGGACACGGCCTGGACGAAGGAGGCGAGATCTCCCCACTCGTCCGGCTCGTCGAGGGGGTGCTCGGCGTAGGCGGCGTAGCTGGCGTCGATCTCGGCGGCCCGGTGCCGGGCCAGCAGCGCGGCCAGGTCGTCGTCGATCAACTCCGAGTCCTGCTGGCCGAAGGCCTGCCGGGCGCGGTTCAGCAGGTCGCGGGCGGTGGTGCTGATGCGTGCTCGAGCCATGCCAGAACAATGCCACTGATGGGGCACCGAGGGGATCAGCCACCCAGGGCGCGCGGCCCGAACTCGACGAGCACCAGCACGCCGACCATGCCCAGCAGGATCCCCGCGGCCACGAGCAGCCGCCGGTAGACCGTGTCCGTGAGCCACCGGCGGCCGCCCGCCACGAGCACGGCGATGACCGCCTTGGCGCCGACGATGGTCAGGTAGAACCCGGCCACGAGGAGCACCGCGCCGGTCGGGGTGTCCCGCCAGGCCTTGACGGTGAGCGGGCCGAGGACGGTGGCCCAGAACAGCCACGGGTGCGGGCTGAGCAGGTTGACCAGCCCGGCCTGCCACAGCGCCTGCCGGCCGACCCGGCGGCGCTCCTCGGCGGAGATCTCCAGGGTGGCGGTGCGGGCCTCGCGGATCGTCTGGAGCGCCGACCAGAGCAGGTAGAGGCCACCGGCGACGGCCAGCACGGGGAGCGCCCGGTCGGGCAGCAGGTCGAGGACCAGCAGCACGCCGGCCACGACGATCAGGTCGGAGACGAGAGGCGCGAAGGATGCGAGCACCCCGGCCCGCCAGCCGCCGCGCAGGGCCGAGGTGATGACCAGGATCAGCACGGGTCCGGGGCTGACCCCGGCGCCCAGCCCGAGCGCCAGGCCGATCAGCAGCAGGTCCACGCAGGTGAACCTACTCGGCCCGAGTGGAGAACACGTGGCTCGCAGCCCGAGAGGGCTGCGGCGTCGGCGATCGGGTCGCTGCGGAGGTCCGCCCAGTGGCCCACTTTGGTGCGTATCTCAGCCGCAGATCGCGACCAAAGTGGGCCGTTGGGCGAAGGGAAGGGTGAGGGTGAGCGTGTGGGCGGACAGGGCGCCCGGACGGGGCGGGCGCCACGCAGCCGCTATCCCGCGCTCTGCCGCTGGCCGATCAGCCAGTCCGCGACCGTCGCCAGCCAGCGGCTCTCACCGTCACGCATGGCGGCGAGCACCTCGTCGACCCGCGGGTCGGGCAGCGGGGCCAGCGCCTCC
>JAUNTT010000074.1 GCA_030538555.1 Micrococcus sp. | reverse complement strand
GGGTCAGTCCTCGCTGGGGCGCTGCACTTCCTCGCCGTTGCGGCGGCGCGTGCGGCTGCGGTTGCGGGAACGACGACGGCGCCCGCCCTCGCCCGGACCCTCACCCTGCTGGCCCCGCGAGCGGTCCTCGGCCGGACCGCGACCACCAGAGCGCTCTGCGCCCTCGCCGCGGGTGCCCTGATCCTCACGGCGACCATTCCGGCGGTCGTCACGACGATCCTCTCGAGGGTCGCGGTCCTGAGACCCGCCGCGCGAACGGCCACCGGAGCGACCCCCCTGGCCGCCACGCTCGCCACGTCCACCGCGCTCGCCGCCGCGCGAGCCTCGGCCCCGGCCGCCGCGCTCATCATCGCGACCGCCACGGCCACCTCGGCCACCTCGGCCGCCGCCACGCGAGGCCGAGTCGGGACCGCCGAGGTCCTCGACGTGCTCGGCCTCGAGGCCGGCGAGGGTGCGCTTGTCCTTCGGCAGACGGCCCTTGGTGCCCTTCGGAATGCCGAGGTCCTCGAAGAGGTGCTTCGAGGAGGAGTAGGTCTCCTGCGGCTCGGGCTGACCCAGGCCTAGGGCCTTGTCGATCAGGGTCCAGCGCGGCATGTCCTCCCAGTCCACGAGGGTCACGGCCACACCCTTGTTGCCGGCGCGGCCCGTGCGGCCCACGCGGTGCACGTAGGTCTTCTCGTCTTCGGGGGCCTGGAAGTTGAACACGTGGGTGACGTCGTCCACGTCGATGCCGCGGGCCGCGACGTCGGTGGCCACCAAGATGTCCACCTTGCCGTTGCGGAAGGCCCGCAGCGCCTGCTCACGGGCACCCTGGCCGAGATCGCCGTGCAGCGGACCGGCCGCGAAGCCGCGAGCGGTCAGCTCATCCGCCACGCGGGCGGCGGTGCGCTTCGTGCGGGTGAAGATGATGGTGCGGCCCCGGCCCTCGGCCTGCAGGGCGCGGGCCACGAGCTCGTCCTTGTCCATGTGGTGGGCGCGGTAGACCAGCTGACGGATGTCCTTCTTGGTCAGGCCCTCGTCATCCGGGTCGGAGGCGCGAATGTGGGTCGGCTGCGTCATGTACCGGCGCGCCATGGCGACCACGGGCCCGGGCATCGTGGCCGAGAACAGCATGGTCTGGCGCACGGCGGGCACCGCGGAGAGCAGGGTCTCGACGTCGGGCAGGAAGCCCAGGTCCAGCATCTCGTCGGCCTCGTCCAACACCACGGTGTTGACGAGGTTCAGGCGGAGGTGGCGCTGACGCATCAGGTCGATCAGACGCCCGGGGGTGCCGACGACGACCTCGACACCGCGGCCGAGCTCCTCGATCTGCGGCTCATAGGCGCGGCCGCCGTAGATGGTGGCGATGCGGACCGACCGCTTCGACGCGGCGTTGACCAGATCGCCGGCCACCTGCACGGCGAGCTCGCGCGTGGGTGCCACGATCAGGGCCTGCGGGGCACCGGCGGTGCCGGCGGCCTCGAGCTTGTCCCAGCCGGGCTCGCCCGGACCGGTCACGCGCTGCAGGGCGGGCAGGCCGAAGCCCAGGGTCTTGCCGGTGCCGGTCTTGGCCTGGCCGATGATGTCATGCCCAGACAGGGCGACCGGCAGGGTCATCGCCTGGATGGGGAAGGGATGGAGGATGCCGCGATCGGCCAGGGCAGCGACCATGTCCGCGTGCACGCCGAAGTCGGCGAACGTCTGCTCGGGGGCCACCTCGGCGTCCTCCTCGGCGACGGTCTCCTCGGCGATCTCCGCCAGCTGCTCAACCGCCTCGGTGGTCTCGGACGCGGCGGCCACAGCGTCGGTGGTGTCCGCCTCGACGGACGGGTTCTCCATGGTCTCGGACTCGGCGGCCTGGGTGTCGGTAGTGGGTTCGGTGTTCTCGTTCATCGCGAACGTCCTGTTCTCTCGGCTGGCATGGTGTGCACCGGTGTGCACCTCATGCCGAGGAAGCCGATCGCGGAAGACACAACCGGTGCGGGCCATCGGGGCGCGCAGCCGGGAACCCGGTCTGGCCGCGTCCGATCACGGGCAGGGGATCTGCCGGGGGACGGGGGCGCTGCCGGATTCGGCAGGTCGGGCGTCGTGGTCCCTGACCCAACAGGTCAGGGGCGCGCGTGCTGAAGACGGCGCAACGCAGTCAAGGGTGATCGAGGCGATCGGTCATCCGTGCTGGGCTCAGTCTAGCCCTCTGCCGTCTCGGCCAGGCTGATGCCCACGGTGGCCGTGGCGACGTCGGCCTCCTCGATGCGCACGCGCACCGCCGCGCCGAGCTCGAGCTCCGCCTCGACGCGCACCAGCGCGGGAGGCTCCTGCAGCTGCACCTCGGCGGATTCACCTCGGGTGCGCACCACCGTGCCGGGCAGAACGTGGCCCACATGGCGGCTGAGCACCGCGGCCTCCACGAGGTCCACGGCGCCGCGGTCGGCGCGCGAGGCCCGCTGCCCCGATGCGCGCATCAGCTCGGGCAGCTCGGGCAGCACGGCGCGCACCGGACCCGGCACGTCCTGGCCCGTGACGAGGGCGTGGCACACCATCAGGACGAAGCGGTCCACGAGCCGGCGCAGCGGAGCGGTGGCGTGGGCGTAGGGGGCGGCCAGCGCGGACTGCTCGGGGTCCTCGGGGATGCCCCGCAGGGACTGGTCCTCGGCGCGATCGTCAAACACCGTGTAGTCGGCGCCGCGGAACAGCGAGGTCGCCGCGTGCAGGATCGCCAGATCATGCGCAAGAGCGGGATCCAGGGTCCGCAAGAAGCCGCCGTAGTCCAACTCGGCCGGCCACGCATGGCCCAGGGCCTCGGCGCGGGCTCGGAAGGCGTCGAGCGCATCCTGATCCGGGGCCGGCATCGTCCGCAGCACTCCCACGCCACCCTCGAGCATGATGCGGGCCGCCGCCATGCCGGTCAGGAGCGAGACATGGGCGTTGTCATCCTCGATCGGCAGCGGGATCCGCGTGTGCAGCTCATAGCCGGAGGCGCCGACGTGGATCTCCTGATCTGGCAGATTCAGCGAGGCACCCCCGCGCAGGGCCTCCTGTGCGCGGCGCAGCTCGCCGACCTCGGGCAACAGGGAGAGGCTCTGCTCGATCTCCGGACCCCACGTCACGACGACGTCCGGGGCCGAGCCGGGGTGAGAAGCGTCGTCGTCCGCCTCGTCCGCAGACTCCGCGGCGCTCGTCTCGGCGTCCGCCACGCCCGGGGCAGGCCGCAGCGCGGGGGTCTCCCCGGTGTCCAGGAACCGCTGGACCTGGTCATAGGTGAGCTGGGCCCGGGAGCGCACGAGCGCGCGGCGCAGCTGCACCTCGCCCAGGGCGCCCTCGGCGTCGAGGTCCATCTGCCACACGAAGGCTGGACGGTCCTGGCCGCCCAGCAACGAACCGGCGTCCTCGCTGATCACGGGCGGGTGCAACGGCACGCGGCCATCAGGCAGGTAGACGGTCTGCCCACGACGCCGCGCCTCGGCATCCAGCGCGCCGTCGAAGTCGACGAAGGCGGGCAGATCCGCGATCGCGTAGTGCACACGCAGCCCATCGGGCCCGTGCGCCTCGATGAACACCGCCTGGTCCAGGTCGCGGGAGCCGCGCGGGTCGATGGTCACGAAGGGCATCTCCCGCAGGTCGACTCGCGAGGCCATCGACTCGTCGGACTCGAGGGTGCTCAGCACCTCCTGCGCGGAGCGCTGGGCCTCGGCCAGCACGTCATCGGGGAACTCACCGGGCAACTCGAGCTCCTCGCGCAGGGCTGTCAGCCGGGCGCGGACGGCGGCGTCGGTGTCACGGGCATCGAGTGCGTGGTGGGGCATGGGTCGCCTCGTGACCGGGGGTCAGCGAGAGGCGAAGCCCAGCGGGCCGGGCTTCTGTGCGCCGATCTCCACGAAGGCGATGCGGGAGCCCGGCACCACCACCTGGCGGCCCTTGGTGTCGGTCAGAGTGAGGACGGCGTCATCGGCCATGGCGCGCTGCACGCGGTCGCGGACGTCGTCTGCGCTGTGCTCGCTCTCGAGGACGACCTCGCGCGGAGCGTGCTGCACGCCGATTCGAATCTCCATGGTCCAGGTTCCTTTCGTGGCACCGATCAAAGCTCGTGGCACCAGCCTAGGTGAGGCGTGCCACGTGCCGCAGGCGCGGGCGCCCGGTTCTCCAGCGGCGAAACACCGCGGGCGCTCGGTTCTCCAGCGGCGAAACACCGCGGACGCGGTCTACTCCAGCCGGGACAGGCCCCGCCACAGGACGGCGTAGGTGAGGTCCACGGCGCGTTCGAGATCCGGGCTCGCGGCGTCGTCGCGGTCCTCGGCCCACTGCCGGGCCGCGGCGAGAATGGCGGTGACGATCGTCCGGGAGACCAGCGAGGCCTCGTAGCCAGACACGGCCGCCGAGTCGCGCAGCAGGGCGCTGATGTGCTCGGAGACGGCCTGCTCGATCCGCGCGGTCCGCGCCCCCACCACGGGGTCATTGGCCAGCGAGGGGTCGAAGAGCAGCCGGTGGTGGTGATTCGGGTCCGCGACGTAGGCGAACACGGCGTGCAGGGCGCTGCGGGTGCGGGCCTTGTTGTCTGTGGCGTCCTCGAGGGCGGCGGTCACCCCGTGCAGGAGGGCCTCGACCTCCTCCTCGAGCAGCTGCAGGAACAGGTCATGCTTGCCGGGGAAGTGCTGGTAGAGCACCGGCTTGGACACCTGGGCGCGCTCGGCGATGACGTCCATGGAGGTCTGGCCGTAGCCATGCTCCACGAACACGGCGCGCGCGACGTCGATCAGCTGCTGACGTCGCTGGGCCCGCGGGAGTCGCACCGGGCGTCCGGCCGACTCGGCGGCGTTCATGCTGACCGCTCGGCGTCGGTGGCCTCAACCACGGGGCACTGCTCCACGGGCGCGGTGATCTCCTCGTCGGCGGGCTCCACGTCGATGTCGAAGAGCACTTCGAGGGCTCGCTCGTATTCATCGAGGCGCCCCACGGCCGCCCACTGGCGGGCGCGGACCGTGGGGGAGTGCAGCAGCTGCTTGACCATGTGGCGCAACGCGAACTCGACCTCCTGGGCGGGTGCGGTGCAGCCATGACGACGCCGGACCCGGTCGAGTTCCGCGTCCAGGGTGGCCAGCGTGTGCTGGCGCAGCGCCTTGATGGCGGCATCGGCGGAGCGAGCGCGGCGCAGCGTGGTGAACTCCTGCAGCGAGGAGTCCACGAGGGCCTGGGCCTCAGTGATGGCCGCCTCGGCGTGCTCGGGGGAGGCCAGCCGGACGGATTCAAGCGTGATGAGGTCGACCTCGTCGAGATCGTCGACGGCCGGGTCGAAGTCACGGCTCAGGGCCAGGTCAATGAGGGTGACCGGGCTACTCACACCGGCACGCAGGGACACGAGCTGCTCGGGGCCGAGGTGGCGGCCCGTGCCGGAGGTGCCGATGATGACGTCGGCCTCGGCAATGGCACCGTGGACGCTGGCCCCGCCCAGCGGCATCGCCCAGCCGCCGCGATCAGCCACGAACTGCGCGGCGCGGCCCGAGGCGGAGTGCACGGCCACGGTGGAGGCACCGCGCTGGCGCAACTGGGCCAGGGTGGTGCCGGCGTAGGAGCCGGTCCCGATGAGCAACACGTTGGCCTGCGACCAGAAGTCGCGGCGCTGACGCGGTGTGGCGAGGCCGCGCAGATCCTCGGCGAGATCCAGCGCAACGGAGACCACGGAGCGCCCGGTGGTGCCCAGGGCGGTCTGGGACCCGACGTCCTTGGCGGTGCGTGTCGCCGCCTCGAAGAGGCGCACGAGCGGACCGGTGGCGGTGCCTGCTGTGCGGGCGTCCACGAGGGCGCGGCGCACCTGGCCGGCGATCTCCCGTTCACCCACCACGGCGGAGTCCAGGCCGGCGCCGACCTCGAAGAGATGACGGGCGGAGGCCTGCTCGCCGAGCAGGCGGAACGAGTCGTCCACGTCCGCACGGGTCAGGCCGCTGTGCTCGGTCACCGCGTCGATCAGTGCGCCGCGGGCGCGCTCCACATCCGCGTCCTCGGCCTCGGCGTAGATCTCCACGCGGTTGCACGTGGCCAGCACGACGGCGCCGCCCACCCCGGCGGCGGGCACGGCGGCGAGGACGTCTTGGGCACCAGCGCTGAGCCGCGCCACGGTGTCCAGGTCCACGTCCTGATGAGAAGCAACAAGAGAGAAAAGAGTCACGGCGTCTCCCAGTCTACGTGGTCGGGCCCTCGCGGCCGGGCTGGGGCGCAGGGTGGGTCCGATCAATGGGACAATGACATGCATGTCTGCCTCGACCCCTGAAGAGTCCACCGGCGCACACACGGCGGCCCTGCCTGCCGATCACCCGCTGCTCACCAGCGATCCCGCACGATCCACGGCCAATGCGCCCCTGATTCGTGCGCTGCGCGGCCAGCGTCCACAGCGTCACCCCGTGTGGTTCATGCGTCAGGCGGGGCGGTCCCTGCCGGAGTACAAGCGCGTCCGCGAGGGTGTCGCGATGCTCGATTCGTGCCTGCGACCGGACCTCGTGACAGAAATCACGATGCAGCCCGTCCGGCGTCATGACGTGGACGCGGCCATCTTCTTCTCGGACATCGTGGTGCCGCTGCGCCTGGCCGGCGTCGGGGTGGAGATCGAGCCGGGCGTGGGCCCGGTCCTGGATTCCCCGGTCCGCACCGCCGCCGACGTCGCCGCGCTGCCGGAGCTCGATGACTCCGCCCTCGATGTGATCCGTGAGGCCGTCGCCTCGACCGTCGAGCAGCTCGGCTCGCGGCCCCTGATCGGCTTCGCGGGAGCCCCCTTCACGCTGGCGGCCTACATGGTGGAGGGCAAGCCCTCGCGAGATCACCTCGGCCCGCGCACCATGATGCACGCCGACCCGCAGACCTGGGCTGCGCTGGCCGACTGGGCCGCGCGCGTGTCCGGTCAGTTCCTGCGCGCCCAGCTCGAGGCCGGCGCCTCGGCCGCGCAGCTCTTCGACTCGTGGGCGGGCTCGCTGTCCGCGCAGGACTACGCCGACCACGTTCAGCAGCACTCGGCGCGGGCCTTCGCCGCCGTCGCCGACCTCGCCGGACCGGCCGTGCCGGTCGGCGCGCCGCTGCTGCACTTCGGCACCGGCACCGGTGACTTCCTGCACCTGATGCGCGACGCCGGCGCCACCGCGGTCGGCGTCGACCACCGCCTGAGCCTCGCGCAGGCCCACGGCCGCCTCAGCGCGCAGCCCGGCCCGGACGGCCGCGGCGCCGTCCCGCTGCAGGGCAACATCGACCCCGCTCTGCTCACCGCCCCGTGGGAGATCCTCGAGGCCCATGTGCGCGCCGTCGTCGCCTCAGGGGAGCTCGCCCCGGGCCACGTGGTGAACCTGGCCCACGGCGTGCCCCCGACCACCGACCCGGAGGTGCTGACCCGCGTGGTCGAGTTGATTCACTCGATTCCGGTGTCCGACGAGACGCGGGAGGCCACCGCGTGAGTGCCCCCACGGCTCTCGTGATCGGCGGCGGGATCGCCGGACTGCTGGCCGCCCACCGACTCGCCCAGCGCGGCTACGCCGTGACCCTCGCCGAGGCCACCTCGGTGCTCGGCGGCGCCCTGTCCGCGCGCTACCTGGACGTGCCCAGCGTCAACAAGAAGGGCGCGCCCCAGGCGCACACCCTCGAACTCGACGGTGGCGCCGAGGCCTATGCGGTGCGCGGCACCGCGGTGGCCGCGTTGCTGGAGGAGCTGGGGCTGCACGAGCGGGTCATCGCCCCGCAGATCGCACAGTCCTGGATTCACACCCCGCAGGGCAGCCTGGCCGCCCCCGCGCTCGGCGTTCTGGGCATTCCCGGGGACCTGGACGCACCGGACACGCTCGCCGCCCTCAGCCCCGAGGGGCGTCGTCGGGCCGCGGAGGACCGCGAGGCTGACCTCGAGCGCTGGGCCCGGCTGCACGAAGCCGGTGAGCGCATCACGGTCGGTGAGCTCGTGGAGGACCGGCTCGGGACCGAGGTCCTGCAACGCCTGGTCACGCCCGTGGTGGCCGGCGTGCACTCGGCCGACCCCTTCACCGTGGACGTCGAGCGGGTCGCGCCGGGTCTCGTGGCCAGCATGCTCGCCCATGGCGGTCTCGCCGCCGGCGTGGCGGCGCAGCGCGCCCAGCATGCCCCCGGCTCGGCGGTCGCCGGTCTCGACGGCGGCATGCATCGGCTCACGGATCGCCTCCTGGAGCTGCTGCGCGACGCCGATGTGACCGTGCTGCGTGGCGTGCGCGTCGCCGCACTGAAGCGCCTGCCGGAGGGCGGCTGGTGGGCCCAGATCAGCGACCGCGATGACGAGGTGGTCCGTGGCATCGACGCCGAGCGGGTCGTGCTGGCCGTGGACGGGGTCTCGGCGTGGAGCCTGCTGGCCCCGGCGTCGCGCGGAGCGCTGGCCGAGGACGCCGGTCCCGCGCACAGCGCCGGCGTCGCCCTGGTCACCCTGGTGGTGGACCACCCCGAGCTCGACGCCGCCCCGCGCGGTTCGGGCGTGCTCGTCGCCGAGGGCACCGGGGTCGCCGCCAAGGCCCTGACCCATGCCACCGCGAAGTGGGCGTGGCTGGCCGAGGTGGTACGCCGCGAGCTGCCCTCCGGCGATCACCGCCACCCGCACCGCCACGTCCTGCGCCTGTCCTACGGCCGCCACGGCGGCGACGATCAGCTCGGCTTCCGCTCCACGGATGAGGAGCTCACCGAGCAGGCCGTCACGGACGCCGCAGCGCTGACCGGTGTCGGGCTGAGGCCCGAGGACGTGGCGGCTTCCATGGTGGTGCGCTGGCGGGCCTGCATTCCTCCGCAGGCAGGAACTTCCCGGGACGCCATGAACGCGCTGACCCGCTGGTCGCAGGACCAGGCCGGGCTCGACGTCGTCGGCGCGTGGGTGGACGGCACCGGGCTGGCCGCGATCGTGGCCGGCGTCGAGCGCCGTGTGAGCCAGGACTGACGACGTTGCCCGGGCTGGGCCGCCCAGCGCCATGCCTACCCGGGGGAGGGGAGTAGACGATGACCGACACCAGAGCGACGAAGGATGCAGACATGAACCACACAGAGCAGATCCGCGACGAGCACACCGCCTCGGAGCAGGAGGCCAACCCGCTGGCCGGTAAGGACTGGTTCACCACCTACACCGTGTTTGCCCGTGAAGCCGGTGCGGCGGCGCCCGCCGAGGACGCCGTCGCCGAGTTCGACGCCCTGGTCGCCGAGCTCGAGGGTGAGGGTGTCACCGTCCGCGGCACCTACGACGTCTCCGGCATGCGCGCCGACGCCGATGTCATGGTCTGGATGTACTCCCAGGTCCCCGAGGACTTGCAGGCTGCCATCCGCCGCCTGCGCCGCACCGCGTTGCTTGCCGGCACGCGCATCGTGCTCTCGGCGATGGGAGCGGACCGGCTCGCCGAGTTCAACAAGGACCACATCCCCGCCTTCGCGATGGGACGCAAGGCCCTGGACTGGCTGTGCTTCTACCCCTTCGTGCGCTCCTACGACTGGTACCTGCTGGATCCGCAGGACCGCGCCCGCATGCTGCGCGAGCACGGGCAGCTGGGCCAGGAGTTCCCGCAGGTGTGGGCGAACACCACCTCGGCGTTCGCGCTCAACGACTGGGAGTGGCTGCTCGGCCTCGAGGCGCCGAAGCTCACCGACCTCGTGGACATGATGCGCCACCTGCGCAACAACGAGACCCGCATGCACGTGCGCGAGGAGGTGCCCTTCTACACCGGGCGCCGCGTGGACACCGCCGAGCTGCTGGAGGTTCTGGCCTGATGAGCGAGCTGCACGTCACCACCCACCGCGGAGCGGCCGAGCCCGGCCCCCGCGTCGAGCAGGTGCCGACCGCCGAGGCCGGACGGGACTACGACGAGCGCGGGACCATGGCTCCCAAGGCCTACGACGCGATCATGCTGGCCTCCTTCGGCGGCCCGGAGGGCCAGGAGGATGTCCTGCCCTTCCTGCGCAATGTCACCCGCGGCCGCGGCATCCCGGACGAGCGCCTCGAGGAGGTCGCCACCCACTACCGGGCCAACGGCGGGGTGAGCCCCATCAATGAGCAGAACCGCGCGCTCAAGGCCGCCTTGGAGGCCGAGCTGGCGCAGCGCGGCATCGAGCTGCCCGTCTATTGGGGCAACCGCAACTGGTCGCCCTACATCCCCGAGACCGTCCAGCAGATGCACGACGACGGCCACCGCCGCATCCTGACCGTCACCACCTCCGCCTACTCCTGCTACTCGTCCTGCCGCCAGTACCGCGAGGACCTGGGCATGGCGTTGCGGGAGACGGGCCTCGAGGGCGTCGTGGAGCTGGACAAGACCCGGCAGTACTTCAACCACCCCGGCTTCCTCGCCCCCTTCCAGGACGGACTGCGCGCCGATCTGGTGAGCCTGCGCGAGGAGCTGGGCGAGCAGGCCCGCCTGCACATCCTCTTCGCCACCCACTCCATCCCCCACGCCGATGCCGCCGCGGCAGGCCCCCGCGAGGTGGCCGCGTCCCTGTGCGAGCAGACGCATGGGGAGGCCGGCACCACCGAGGGTGCCGACCTGTACTCGGCCCAGCACCTGGACGCCGCACGCGTGGTCCTGGCCGGGATCGAGGAGGCCGCGGACGTGCCGTGGTCCCTGGTCTACCAGTCCCGCTCCGGCCCGCCGAGCGTGCCGTGGCTCGAGCCGGACATCAACGATGCGATGGAGGCACTCGCCGGAGCCGACGCCGGTGAGACGGCCGTCGAGGGCTTCATCGTGGTGCCGCTGGGCTTCGTCTCCGACCACATGGAGGTCAAGTGGGACCTCGACACGGAGGCCAAGGACACCGCCGCCCAGCTCGGCGTCGGGTTCCGCCGCAGCCCCACCCCGGGCACGGATCCGCGCTTCGTGGCCGGGCTCGTGGACATCGTGGAAGAGCGCCTGGGCTCGCGGGACGGCCGTGCGGCTGAGGGCTGCTTCCCCGCGTGGACGGACGTGTGCCGCCCGAACTGCTGCTCCAAGGTGATGCGTGACGGCACGGTGCGCCCCACCACCTCGGCGGTGGACGCCGACGTGCGCGGCCTGGCCGAGCACGCCGCGGAGGGTGCATGACGGCAGCGGACTCGCCCCTGCACGGTCTGACGGCGCCCGTGCGCGTCGGCACCCGCGGCTCGGCCCTGGCCACTACGCAGACCACCCTCGTGGCGCGGGAGCTGACCGAGCGCTCGGGGCTCTCGCACGAGCTTGTGGTGATCCGCACGGAAGGCGATGTCACCACCGGTTCCCTGGCCTCGCTGGGGGGCACGGGGGTGTTCGCCTCCGCCCTGCGCGCCGCCGTGCTGGACGCCGAGGTGGACCTGGCCGTGCACTCGCTCAAGGACCTGCCGGCGGCGCAGCCGGAGGGGCTCGAGATCATCGCGGTGCCCGCCCGCGAGGATGTGCGCGATGCCCTGTGCGCCCGCGATGGCTTGACGCTGGACGAGCTGCCGGCCGGGGCCCGGGTGGGCACAGGCTCGCCCCGTCGGGTGGCGCAGCTGAAGGCGTTGCGCCCGGACCTGGAGCTCGTGGACATCCGCGGCAATGTGCAGACGCGCCTGGCTCGCGTGCCCGGCCTCGAGCAGCACGACGATCACGCCCCCGCGGCGGCCGGGTCCCCGCGCGGCGATCTCGACGCGGTGGTGCTGGCCTGCGCTGGACTGGACCGCCTCGGCCTCGGCCATGTCATCACCGAACGCCTGGACACCTCTGTCATGCTCCCGGCGCCGGGGCAGGGGGCGCTCGCGGTGGAGGTGGCCGCGTCGCTGGACCGGCTCTCGCTGCGGGCGGGACTCGAGCTGCTCGACGACCGGGACACGCACGTGGCCGTCACGGCTGAACGTGCCCTGCTGCTGCGCTTCGAGGCCGGCTGCGCCGCACCGATCGGGGCGGTGGCTCGCGTGGAGGAAGGCGAGTCCGGCCCGCGGGTGGTGCTCGAGGCCATGGTGGCCGCGCTGGACGGCTCGCGGGTCCTGCGACACGGCTCGTCCGTGCAGCTGGATCCGGTGCCGGCGGAGATCGCCGACGACGCCGAGGCCAGCGCGGAGTGGACCGAGGACACCCTGCTGGTGGCGGCCGCCGCCCTGGGCACCTATGTGGCGGAGCAGTTCATCGCTCAGGGTGCTGATCTGTTGCCGGGCACCGAGCGCGGGGTCCGAGACTGATCGGCGGCATCGGCAGCGGGGCTGAGCTCTGGGTGGCGCTGACGCGGCGACCCGTGCAGGCCGGCGCCCTGGAGGCCGGGCTCGAGGGTCGGCAGGTGGGCACGCTGCGGGTCACCGTGAAGCATCTGCCCCTGACCGATTTCGCCCTGCCGAGCGACCCGCGTCCACTCCAGGACCTGGTGGCCCGGGTGCACGCGGGGACGGGCGAGGATCTGCTCATCCTCACCAGCCCCAACGCCGTCCGGGCGCTGCTGCGCTGCGGCTGGGACCCGCGCCGCGGTGCCGCCCGGCTGGCGGCGACCGGTCCGGGGACGGTGGACGTGGTGCGCGCGGCAGGCGCGACGG
>JAUNTT010000233.1 GCA_030538555.1 Micrococcus sp. | reverse complement strand
GCGCCGCGGATTCGGCGGCCAGCGGGGCCATCCGCATCGTCGGGAGCACGGTGAACGGCCCGAGGCTCGCCCGGCGCACCAGCTGATCCATGAGCTCGAACCACTGGGTGGAGAGCACGATCGTGGTGTCGACGTCGGCCTCGGCGTACACCTGTTCCTGCGCAGCCTTGCCGCGGTAGTAGCCCATGTATCGGTGCACCGCAGGTTCGGCCGCCCCGGCGATCGACACGCACACCACGCGTCCGACCCCCGCTCGCCGCGCCGCCGAGGCGATCTGCCCCGCGGCGGCGGAGAAGAACCGCACGGCCCGCCGTCGCGACAGGGTCTCGATGTTCAGCGCATCCACCACGACGTCGGCGCCGGTCAACGCAGCCTCCAGGCCGTCGCCGGAGATGACGTCGACACCTTCGGAGCGGCTGACCGGGACCACCTCGGGCCCACGGTCGGCGGCCCGGGCGCAGATGAGCCGACCGAGGGTGCCCGTGGCCCCGCAGACGACGATCCTCATATCGTGACCCTATGCCGTCCACACCCGGCGCGGAACGCCGCAGGCCTGCCGACCTCGCCGCCCAGGTCATCTCCGAGGTGCTGAGTCCCTTCGTCGTCGTCGCCGGGGTCCTGGTGCTGATCGCCGTGCTCACCGACCCGCATCCGATGCGGTCCTCGGTGCTCGCCGTCGGCCTCATCTCCGGGGTGCCTCTGCTGCTCTCCCTGGCCATGACGCGCCGGGGCGCGGTCACCGACCGGTTCATCATCCACCGACGCCAGCGACACCTGTTCTACGCGCTCGCCATGGTCTCGATGATCTCCGGGGCGATCCTGCTGCAGGTGATCCCCGCCGGGCTCCACATCCGCACCGCGAGCCTGCTGGCCGTGGGCACGCTGGTGCTGGTGATGATCATCAACCTGGGCATCAAGATCAGCATCCACGCGCTCATCGCCGCACTGGCCGCCGTCGTCGTCCCCGCGCACCTGCCCGGGCCGGGCGTCGTCATCCTTGTCGTACTGGGCTGGTCGGCGGTGTCCTGGGCCCGGGTCCATGCCCAGCGGCACAGCCTCCTCGACGTCGTGTTGGGCACGATCCTCGGTGCCGCAGCAGGAATCGCCTACCTGCTCCTCACGGGGGAGTCGTCACTTCCGCCGGTCTGAGCAGGACCACAGCCAGCGGGGCGTCCGCGCGGCGTAGACGTCGTACTCCGCGCCGAAGCGACGTCTCAGCGCCTTCTCCTCGGCCGGAATCTGGGTGCGGTCGATCAGTACGACGAACACCGCCGTCGAAAGGTCCGCTGACCACCAGCGAGGTGGCCCTGCCGACGTCGACGGGGTCCACGGTGGTTCCCCCGGCTACGAATCTCCGCACCGCATCGCTCAGCATCCACATCGACCCGCCGGCCACCGCCGTGGCGGCGGTGAGGCGCCACGACCTCGGGACGCGGGTCGGTGAGGTGCTGCGGACGGCGACCTGCTGGGCGAGCGCCGCGGCACCCAACAGCAGCGCCGGGGGGATGCGCAAGGTGTGCTCCATGGGCTCAGCGTAGCCCCACCGGACTCCGCTCAGCCGAACTCCGGCGGCCCGAAGCGCGTGGCCACACCGGGGGAG
>JAUNTT010000232.1 GCA_030538555.1 Micrococcus sp. | reverse complement strand
GCCGAGGACTCGTGTCAGGTCCGCACCATCCGAATCATGTCCAGCGCACCCCAGTTCTCACCGGACGTCCCGCCGAATCCGTCAGCAACAAACCCATTCCGCTCGTAGAACCGGATCGCTCCCGGATTCGCCGTCATCACCCACAGGTAGGCGCTGCGCCGATCGGGCAGCAGGGCGTCCAGCAGGCGTTGCCCGAGCCCCGAGCCGCGCATGCTCGGCATCACATAGATCGTGTCGAGGCACCAATCCGCCCCTGACGGACGCCAGGCCTCACCGAAGAGATTGCGCTCCCACTCGCCCACGCCGACGAACGCCGACCCGACAGCCACCACCGCCCCGCCGACGCCGCGAGCAATGAGGTTGTTCTCCTCGGACGCCGGACGGTCGATCGCCTCGTGCATGCCAGCGACGCGGTCGTCGAAGCTCGTCCAGAGAGCCTCGGCGTGGCCGGCATTGGCCAAGTGGGCGTACGTGACGTGCTGCAACGCGATGTGCGCGCGCACGAAGTCGTCGACAGCGTCGTGGGTCAGCGGCGTGATGGTCACAGCGAATCAGTTTAGGACGCCGTGAGCGGCGGGCAGGTGCGGGTCAGGTGAGTAGGGCACCGATGCCGGCGATCAGACCCACGATCAACAGCCCGATCAGGGCGAGCGAGACGGCGACGAAACCGACCACGGTGAGGACGGCGAGCACCAGATAGCTGCGCACGCTGACGTCGACGTGACGATTCTCACGCACGCATTGCTCGAGCAGACGATAGTTCTTGCGGTTCGCCCGGTGGAGCACGTCGGCGGCGTCCCCCACCACCGGCAGGAAGCCGAGGCCGGTGTCGACGAGCAAGTTGAGGCCCATTCGGGCCAGCACGCTGATCGGTACCCGCTGACGTACCGCGTCCACCATGATCGCGCTCGACAACCCAGTGCCGATCAGGTCGCCGACACCGGGGATGAGTCCGACGACGGCGTCCGCCCCGATGCCGATCTTCGTGCCCGGGATCTTCACGAGATCGTCCGAGAAGCGCGCCAATGTACGGCTCATCGCGATGTCGGGGTACGCGATGGGCGCATAGGGACGCGGGGCGTCCGAGAGACGAGTAGTCACCCTCCCAGTGTCAGTTACCGAAGCCCCACAAACATCCGGGCCAACCCCGGCCTGACCCGGCGCGCCTCCGGCATCGCCCGATCACACCCCGCTGGAATGGACTCGACCGGGGCTCGTATGAGGTGCCCCGGTCTTGTATTTCCTGACCGTCTTGGCGCGCTGGAGGCGCCGCCGAGAGTGCGGTTCTCGATGCCTGGGAGTGTTAGCCACGGATGTGGGTGGTCAATACTCCCAGGGTTAGCCGAGCCGGATCACCCGATCGCAGCGCGCCACCACCGACGGATCGTGCGTGATCACCAGCATCGGCTTGCCCGCCGACTGTGCCCAGATGTCGTCGAGCAACGTAGCGGCGGTCTCGGCGTCCAGATGTTCGGTGGGTTCGTCGAGCACGAGCACCTGGGCGTCACGCACCGCCAGCCGGGCAAGCGCGAGCCGACGCTGCTCACCCCCGGACAGCGGGGTGCCCAGATCGCCCACCGCACGATCCGGGTCCAGGGCCAGCCGCGCG
>JAUNTT010000231.1 GCA_030538555.1 Micrococcus sp. | reverse complement strand
GTCAGAAGGAGAGGTCGGCCCGGCGCTCGCCGACCACGCGCGGCGCGCGGGTGCCGCTGGACCATGTGGAGACATCGGCGCTGAAGTTCTCGACCTGGGCCGGGGGAATCAGCACGCGCAGCGTGGCGGCGGTGGGGGAGTAGACGGTGTCTTCCATGAGCGCGCCGTGGGCGGTTGCCCAGGTGCGGACCGCGTTCTCGGCTCCGCCCGCCTCGGCGTGGGGGATCTCGATCTCGACCTCGTGCAGGGTAGTGCGGCGCAGCAGGCGGGCGTCACCTATCGCGTTTTCTACGACGGCCGCGTAGGCGCGGGAGAGCCCGCCGGTGCCGAGTTTGATCCCGCCGAACCAGCGGATGACGACGGCGAGGACGTCGGTGAGCTCCGCCCGCTGAAGAGCCAGCAGCATCGGCATGCCTGCGGTGCCAGAGGGTTCCCCGTCGTCGTTGCTGCGATGCACAGGGGGATCCTCGCCGATGATCATCGCGGTGCAGTGGTGACGGGCGTCTGGGTGCTCGGCGCGCAGGGAGCGGATGGCCTGGTCGGCACCCTCGGTGCTCGTGACGGGAATCAGGTGCGCCACGAAATGGGACTTTTTCTCCACGAGCTCGGCCTGCGCAGAGGCGGCGAGCACGTGGATGTCGGTCATGCACGGGAGTCTACGAACTCTGGCCGATCGACTGGATCGCACCGAGCGGAGGTGCGGAGCTCGCGGATGCCGTGACGTGCGTCACGGCCGGGGTTAGTATCAGGAAGCATTCGGGACGTTTCCGTCCGGAGAGCACCCCTGGGGGAGAGATGACGGCACCGGCGACCACCACCACGCCCGGCGCGGGAAAGCGGCGCTGGGGCAAGATCCTCACCATCATCGGCGCGACCCTGCTGATTCTCGGCATCGCCCTGGGGGTGATTCTCGGGTTCACTGGGATAGGCGGCGCCGTGCGGGGGGCCTCGGACGGGACGCAGTTCACCGGCTCTATCACTCTCACCCTCGAGCAGGGGGAGAAGGTCCAGCTCTACGCGCGGGCCGGGGGTGACAGGCCCTCCTGCGAGGTGCTCCCCGAGGAGAATGTCGGCCCGGGGGCTGCGCAGACCAGCTCCTTCACCAGGAACGGCGAGCAGTGGGAGTCCTTCGGTGGCTTCACCGCCGAGGAGGCTGGGAGCTACGACGTGAGCTGCACTGCGATGGGAGGTGACCCCGAGGTGTATGCGGGGCCGCCGGTCAGCATTGGCAGTGTCTTGCTTGGGGTGGGGGGAATCTTCGGCGGGATCGGCCTGGCCTCTCTTGGTGTTCTGCTACTGGTCATCGGGATCGTTCTGCTGGTCCTCGGCAGACGGGATGCGTCGCAGGCTCGCCAAGGCTGACGGCAGGCCGGGGCAGCACGACGGGTGGCTCGTTGGCGCCCGAAGCTCGGTAGACTGTTCTGGCCCTCCGGGGCACGGGCCTCTAGCTCAGTTGGCAGAGCATCGGACTTTTAATCCGCGGGTCGTGGGTTCGATCCCCACGGGGCCCACCGCTGGTCAGAGCCGTTTTCGTGGTTCTGACGTTCGCCTCGAAGTAGGTGATGACAGCAACGTCGACAGCAACGCGGCTGTGCGGCCCGTGTTCGACAGGCGTGACAGCGGCCAG
>JAUNTT010000230.1 GCA_030538555.1 Micrococcus sp. | reverse complement strand
GCGTGGCGAAGACCTACGCGATGACCGGCTGGCGCGTGGGCTGGATGGTCGGCCCGGTGGACGTCATCAAGGCCGCCACCAATGTGCAATCTCACGCCACCTCGAACGTGTCCAATGTGGCTCAGCGCGCGGCGATCGCCGCCGTGACGGGTTCCCTGGACGCCGTCGACGAGATGAAGGTGTCCTTCGACCGCCGTCGCCGCGCCATGGTCGAGGGCCTGAATGCGGTGCCCGGCTTCTCCTGCCCGACGCCGCACGGCGCGTTCTACGCGTACGTCGATGTCCACGAGGCCCTGGGGCGCACCGTGCGCGGTCGGACGCCGCAGACCTCCGCTGAGCTGGCCACCCTCATCCTCGAGGAGGCCGAGGTGGCCGTGGTCCCGGGCGAGGCGTTCGGGCCCTCGGGATACCTGCGCCTGTCCTACGCCCTGGGCGACGACGACCTCGCCGAGGGCGTGCGCCGGATCCAGGAGCTGATGGCCGAGGCCGAGTAGGCACAGCGCCGGGTCTGGCTCAGGCGTAGCCGCGGCCCAGCGCCCAGCGGGTGAGCTCGTGACGGTTGGACAGCTGCAGCTTGCGCAGCACGGAGGACACGTGGGTCTCCACAGTGCGATCGGAGATGAACAGCTCCGCGCCGGTCTCTCGGTAGGTGTAGCCGCGGGCGATGTAGCGCATGACCTCGCGCTCGCGGGCCGAGAGGCGGTCGAGGTCCTCGTCGACGTCCGGTGCGGCCTGCGGGTCGACGTCGGCGCCCCGCGGATCTGACAGCCCCGGTCCCGTCGCGGCCGCGAAGGCGTCCAGGACGAACCCGGCGAGTCGGGGTGAGAAGACGGCGTCGCCACCGGCCACGCGCAGCGCGGCATCGGTCACCTCGGCCCCCGAGGAGGTCTTGGTGACGTAGCCGCGCGCGCCGGCTCGGATGACCGCGACGACGTCGTCGGCGGCATCGGACACGGACAGGGCGAGGAAGCGGATCTCGGGTGCCTCGGCCAGCACGCGGCGTGCCACCTCGGCTCCCCCGCCGCCCGTGCCGCCGGGCAGGTGGACGTCGAGCAAGACCACGTCCGGGCGGGTGGCCAGCACGGCCTGCACCGCGGCGTCGACATCGGCGGCCTCGGCGAGAATCTCGAGGCGGTCGCCGTCCACGTCGGCGCGCAGGCCCGCGCGGAAGATGGCGTGGTCGTCGACGATCACGGCGCTGCGGCGCGGCGGTCCTGGGCTCATGGACGGTTCCCTTTCGTGGCCGTGATCTCAGTCCATGTGCTCGGCGGGACGCTCGAGCACGAGGTACACCTCGGTGCCGCTGGCCGAGCTGCGAATGCGGCTGCTGCCCCCGGCACGGGCCATGCGGCCTCGGATCGACTCTCTCACGCCCGCGCGTGTGGCCGGCACGGTGTCCGGGTCGAAGCCGGGACCGCGATCGCGCACGAAGACCTCCGCGCGGACCCCGTGCGGGCCCTCGCCGACCTCGACGTAGACCTGCGCGTCACCGGCGTGCCGGGCCGCGTTGAGCATGGCCTCCCCCGCGGCGGCCACGAGCGGCTCGATCCAGTCGCCGCGCGCATCCGAGACGGTGACCACCTCGATCCGCCGGGCGTGCGTGTCCTCGATCTGCGCGGCGCGTGCCTCGATCC
>JAUNTT010000073.1 GCA_030538555.1 Micrococcus sp. | reverse complement strand
CCGCTGCTGACGCCGTCGCGGCAGCCCCCGCTGACGTCCCCAGCCCGGCGGCACTGCGCGCGATCGCTCTCGAGGCGGCCGACGCGGTCGGGCCGGCGCTGGCGGCAGCCTTCCGCACGCCCGACTCGGTGGCCCGCGCGAAGACCAGTCACCACGACCTCGTCACCGAGCACGACCGGCGCACCGAGGACGCCCTCGCCGCGCGGCTGCAGGCCGCCGTGCCCGGCTCTCGCGTGCTCGGCGAAGAGACCGGCTGGCGGGGCACGGACGGTGTCGACGGCACCGCGGACGGCACGGACGGTGTCGACGGCACCGTTGACGGCATGGCGCAGGTCGACGCCGCGGCCCGGGTGAGCTGGATCCTCGACCCCATCGACGGCACCTCCAACTTCACCCACGGCTTCGCCCTGTTCTCCGTGTCGATCGCCGCCGCGGTGGACGGCACGGTGGTGGCCGGCGTCGTGCACGCACCCGCGGACGGACTCACCTTCTCCGCGGATGACACCGGCGCCTACCTGCGCACCGGCGGCCGAGCGGAGCAGCCGCTGAGCTCTCTGCAGCGCGCCGCACCGCAGGCCGAGGCGCAGCACAATCTGGTGACCTCGTATCCCGCCGGGGAGGCGCTGCGCCACGAGGGTGATGCCGCCCTGGGGCGCTTCGGCGAGCTGGTCACCACCTACGCGACGGTCCGGCGCGTCGTCTCCGGGGCGCTGGAGCTCTGCTACGCCGCCGCGGGCTGGGCCGACGTCGTCTTCGGGGTGGACACGCACCCGTGGGACGTGGCCGCGGGCCACCTCATCTTGACGGCCGCCGGGGGTCGCTATCTGGCCTTCACGTTAGACGGGGAGGCGGCAACGGTGCCGCACGAGGCCCGCTGCTACCTGGGCCTGGCCCCGGGACGCGGCGCACCCGTGGCCGAGCGCGTGATGGCAGAGCTGCTCGCGGATCGTCGCGCGGCACGTCACCGGCAGTGACGGCGGGTGCCCGCGTCCTACGATGGACGTGACCAGCCGCACAGACCGGTGCGACTGCCGCGCAAGGAGGACGGTCCATGAGCGATCACACCCACACCCCTGACATGCGCCATGTCAGCCAGGACACCGCCCCGAGCATGATGTTTGAGCACCCGGACGGCGAACCAATGCTGGCGCTGAACGAGGAGCAGTGCTGGAAGCTGCTCTCCCGCACCCACCACGCCCGCCTCGGCCTGAGCTTCCAGGGTGAGGTCGACATCATCCCGGTGAACATCGCCGTGAAGGACCGCGCCGTGTACTTCCGCACGGCCCCGGGCAGCAAGCTCGCCGAACTCACCGTGAACCCGCGCGTGGCCGTGCAGGCCGACGGCATCCTCTCCGACCAGGCCTGGGCCGTGCTTGGCCACGGCACCGCCGAACGCCTCGAATCGGAAGCGGACATCGCCGAGGCCGAGGCCCTGGGCATCACCCCGTGGGTGCCCACGCTCAAGGACTTCTTCGTGCGCATCTCCCTGGACTCGGTGACCGGGCGCCACTTCCAGTTCGGCACGCACCCGGAGCGCCACGAGGACCGAGTCGACTGAGCGCCGGCACCACCCCGGCTCCGGGGTGGGCAATGTCCCGCCGCCCCGCTCCGGGGTGGGCAATGTCCCTCAAACGCGCGGATAAGGGACATTGCCCACCGCGGAGCGAGGGTGTGACGGGCTGGGCGTCGCTGTCGTCGTCCCTCAGGGGCGGCCGGGGGCGCCCATGCTCTGCTGCTGGGCAGTGGTGACGTCAATCCCGACGTCGATGCTCACCGTGTACCCCTCGCTCACGGATCCGGAGACCTCGGGCAGCTGCTGGGCGTAGCTGTCGGCGAAGACCATGTCCGACTCGAGGCTGGTCTTGGCCATGTTGGCCGCCGAGCCGCTGTAGGCGCTCGTCGCGTAGACCTCGGCGCACATGTCCTCCGGCAACGCGATCTGGCTGGTCAAGACGTTGTTGCTGGCATCCGTCATGTCGGCCTTGTTTTCGAACACCTCGAAGTGCAGGTGCGGCCATCGGCCGTCGTAGCAGCCGGGAACGATGCTCGTGAAGGTGACGGTGCCGTCCTCGCCCGCCACCTGGACACCGCGCAGATAGGTTTGATCGGTGATCCCGTCCGAGTACATCGAGTAACGGCCCTGCGCGTCGGCCTGCCACAGGTAGACCGCCGCCCCGGCCAGCGGAGCCTGCTCCGCGGTGAGGTCGATCAAGCGCAGCGTCACGGTCATCGGCACACCCTCGGCGCGAGTGTCCGAGTCGATGCTCGTGGTGATGTCGGAGCGTTCCACGCCCGACGCCGCCAGGACGTCGGGGCCATTGGACCCGTCGCCAGGGTAGGGTCCCGCCGTCTCGGTGGGCATCTCCTCGAGATCGCTGGGCACCGCGCTGGAACTGCCCGTGGCCGCGGCCGCACTCGACGAGGACGAGGCACTGGAGGCCGAGGATCCTCCCGAGGTGACCCCGCACGCGGCGAGCAGCAGCGCACCGGCACCGGTCCCGAAGACGCCGAGGGCGTTGCGGCGGGAGACGAGTGTGCCGACGTCGAACGCCACTCCCTGGTCCTCGATGTCCTCGTCCTGGCGGTGCAGGATGCGTCCTTCGAACTGTCGCGGGGCAGGGGTGGCCATGGGGTACCGACTTTCCGGGTCCGGGCGCGCGGACACCGCACGTGCGTGCGCGGTGTCCGCTTCAGCGCCGTCGTCGGGTTCTACGGTCTACCCAGTGCCTGAGAGCTATCAGGTATCCGCATCCACTTATCCCGGACGCTTCCTGGATGTTGACCCGAAGGCCCAGGCCAGACGGGCCACCATGGGCTCGATCACACCTCCGGAGCCTCGCCCAGGTGGCTGGGCGCCCACATGGCCAGCTTGGTGTGCACCACCACCACATTCGGACCCTCGGCCGCGAAGCCGCGCTCGAGCGCCTCGCGCACCTGCGAGACGTCCACGGTCTCGGCAGGAATCCCAAAGGACTCGGCGAGCGCCTGGAAGTCCGGGCGGGCGAGCTCGGTGGCCGTGGCCTGGCCGAAGGCACCCTCCATGTACTCGCGCAGGATTCCGTAGCCGCCGTCGTCGATGATCAGCCACGTCACGGCCGCGTTGTGCTGCTTGGCGGCGGCGAGCTCGGCGATCGAGTACATCGAGGAGCCGTCGCCGGCCACGGCCAGCACGCGCCCCTCGATGCCGGTCTTGCCCTGGTGGGCCAGGCCGAGGGCCCCGCCGAACGCGGCCGGGAAGCCGTAGCCGAGACCGCCGGCGCCCTGGGCGGAGTGGAACTCGCCGTCCTGGGCGTCCCAACAGTTCCAGCCCCAGTAGGCGGCAATGGTCATGTCCCAGAAGGTCTGCATCCCGGCCGGCACGGCGGCCCGGATGTCGGCCATCAGGGTGCGCTCCAGGCTCAGGTCCTGGGCGTCGAGCCGGGCGGTCACCCGCTCATTGACCTGCGCCACGGTCTGCGCGGCGGTCGTGCCGTGCCAGCGCTCGGCGTCCTCGGACACGGCACCGGCCTCGCGCAGGGCCGCGGCGAGCGCCTCCAGGGCCTGCCCGGCGTCGGCCCGGACACCCAGGGTGGGGTGGTTGGTCTCGAGCACGCGCGGCTCGGCGTCGATCTGGATCAGGCGCCCGCGCGGCTCGAGGGTGAAGTAGTTGGAGGTCACCTCACCCAGGGAGGACCCGACGACGAGCAGGACCTCGGCGTCTTCGAGCAGCTCGGAGACGTAGCGGTCCTCGACCCAGCCGCCCAGGCTCAGCGGGTGCTCCCACGGGAAGGCGGTGTTGCCGCCGGGCGAGCAGACCACGGGGGCCTGGAGCAGTTCGGCGACCTCTTTCAGGTGGCCCATGGCCGCGCGGCCCGAACGGCGCACGCCGCCGCCGGCGACGATCGCGACCCGCTGGGCGTCCTGCAGCCACCGCACCGACTCCTCGACGAGCTCGGCGCGCGGCGGGTGGTCATAGGGCACGGCGAGCGCGTCCTGGACCTCGGGCACCATGACGTCGCCGAGCAGCACGTCCTGCGGGATCTCCACCCACACGGGCCCCTGGGGCACGGTGATGGCCTCGGCCCACGCGTCCTGGATGGCCGAGGGGATCCCGGAGGCGTGGTGCACGGTGTGCTGGGCCTTGGTGACGTTCTTGGCCGAGGCCTTCTGGTCATCGAGCTGGTGGATCATGCCCTTGCGGCGCGCACCGAGGCCCGAGAGCGGGATCTGCGAGGCGATGACGACCATCGGCACGGCGGTGGCGTAGGCCTCCTGCAGACCGGCCAGTGAGGTCAGCGCGCCGGGGCCGGTGGAGAGGAACAGGACGCCGACCTCACCGGTGGCGCGGGCGTAGCCGTCGGCGGCGAAGGCGGCGTTGTTCTCCACGCGGTTGGACACGAACTCCAGCGGCGAGCGGGAGAGCGCGTCGAAGAGGCCGAGCGCGTGCTGGCCGGGAATGCCGAACACGGTGCGGGCACCGAGCGCGTAGAGGGTCTCCACGGCGAGGTCGCCACCGTTGCGCTGAGCGGTGTCCTGGGCTGGGACGTTCTGGGCGTGGGCGTCATGGGCGGTCATCGGGTCTCCTCGGTTGCGGCGGCGGCACGGCGATCGGCCATCAGGGTGATCAGGTCATAGGCGACGTGGGAGGCGGCCACGCCCGTGAGCTCGGCGTGGTCATAGGCGGGGGCAACCTCGACGACGTCGGCGCCCACCAGGTTGAGTCCGCGCAGCCCGCGGATGATCTCGAGCAGCTCGCGGCTGGTGATGCCGCCGGCCTCCGGAGTGCCGGTGCCGGGTGCGTGGGCCGGGTCGAGGACGTCGATGTCCACGGAGACGTAGAGGGGCCGGTCGCCGATGCGCTGGCGCAGCTGGTCCACGATCTCGTCCACGCCCTTGCGGAACACGTCCGAGCTGGTGACGATGCCGAAGCCCATCCGGTGGTCGTCGTCGAGGTCCTTCTTGCCGTACAGCGGGCCGCGGGTGCCCACGTGGGAGATGGCCTCGGTGTCGAGGATGCCCTCCTCCACCGCACGGCGGAAGGGGGTGCCGTGGGTGTACTCGGCGCCGAAGTAGGTGTCCCACGTGTCCAGGTGGGCATCAAAGTGCAGCAGCGCCACGGGCTCGCCGGCGCGGGCCGAGGCGGCGCGCAGCAGCGGCAGGGCGATCGTGTGGTCACCGCCGATGGTCATCAGCGAGGACCCGTCCTCGGTGAGCTCCATCGCGTCCTGCTGGACGGCCTCGATGGCCTCGTGGATGTTGAACGGATTCACGGCCATGTCCCCGGCGTCCACCACCTGGGCCTGGGCGAACGGGGAGGTGTCTGTCGCCGGGTTATAGGGGCGCAGCAGGCGCGAGGACTGCCGCACGTGACCGGAGCCAAAGCGAGCGCCGGGGCGGTAGGAGACGCCCGCGTCGAAGGGCACGCCCACCACCTTGATCTCCGGGGTGACGCCGGCGGCGGCGGCCTCGTCCAGGCGCGGCAGCAAGGCGTACGTGGGAGCACCGCCGTAGCGGGGCACGAGAGCGGAGTTGACCGGGCCGATGCGCCCGTTGTCCTCCACGCGAGGGATGTTCAGCATGTCAGCGTCTCCTTGGCAGGGGGTAGGTCCAGGTGGTCGATGCAGAGTGGATGGTGGGGGTAGTGGTGTCAATCAGTGTCCGCCAGCGAGGGTCCACAGGACCACAGCGACGGTGCTCCCGGCGTTGATCCAGGTATGCGGCTCCTGACCGGCGAAGGTGATGGTGTCGCCGTCGTGCAGGGTGTGCGTCTGGTGCGTGGTGACGAGCTCGAGGCAGCCGGTGACCACGTGCACGGCCTCGACCGCGCAGTCCACGGTGTAGAGCTCCGGCTCGCCGCGACCGCCCGGGGCGATCTCGGCACGGATGATCTGCAGGTCCCGCCGGCCGCGCGGGGTCATGAGGCGTTCCTCGATGCCCTCCCCGCCCAGGCTCACGGACGGCGCGTGATCCCAGTGCACCACGGCCAGTTCCGGGGCGTCCAGGATGACACCGGGGCTCACACCCAGCGCCTGGCACAGGGTCACCAGGGTGGCCACCGAGGGGCTCGTGAGATCACGCTCCACGCGGGAGAGAAAGCCCTTGCTCAGCGAGGTCGCCTCGGCCAGCTGCGCGATCGTGAGCCGACGCCGTTCGCGCGCCGAGCGCAGCCGGGCCCCGATCTTCGGGTCGGTCGCCTCCGGCTCCAGGGGCAGGGCCTTCATCCGTTCACCGCCGCGGGGGAAGGGTCCAGGGGGCGGGCCCAGATGCGCGCCGGGGCACCGTCGCCGTCGGCGATCAGCAGCGGAGCAATGTGCAGCTCCACCACGACGGCGGCGTCCGACTCCGCCTGCCGCGTCGCCTCGTGCTGTGTTGGGTCGAACTGTGGCGGGTCGACCAGGGACTGATCGGCAACTGACTGATCGAACAGTGCCGGCAGGCCGGCCACGTTCTCCACGATGATCCCGTCGCCGCCGAGGAACACCTCGTGGGCGGGAAAGGCGTCCGGGGCCGGCCCATCGGGCGCCGGTGTGGGGTCCGGGCTGAGCGTGTCGACGCCGAGCAGCCGCACCCCGCGCTGCCACAGCAGCTCCGCGGCCTCGGCGGAGAGCACCGGATGGGCACGGCGCCGGGCCTCGGCGTCGTCGACATCGGCAGCGTCGTCGTCGGGAACGAAGGACCGGTCCCAGCCCGTGTGCAACAGCACCCGCACGGGGACTTCATGCTGAGGCAGGAGGGCCGCGAGGCGCTCGGCGCTGATGGCCTCGCGCGGCTGCAGGCCCGCCAGGCGCAGGACGAGGGCGGGGCCGCAGAGCTCGTCGCGGCGCAGGTGATCCGCGGTGCGGCCGCCGGACACCAGGTGGGCGGGGGCGTCGACGTGGCTGCCCGAGTGTGAGCCGAGCGTCAACGCCTGAACCGCGACGCCGTCGTCGTCCAGGGTCAAAGCCGGGGCGATCCGGACGCACGGGTCCCCCGGGTAGACGGGCATGCCAGAGCGCAGCGGATGCGTCAGATCCACCCAGTCCTGGTGCGGGGACGACGTGCTGCTCATGCGCGGGCCTCCTCGAGCGAGGGCTCTGAGCGGCGGGAGTCGGCTGACCGGCGTCGTCCCAGGGCAAGGGCGCCGAGGGTATAGAGCGTTGCGCTGAGCACGAACACCGGGACGGTGGCGCCGACGGGGCTGGGCCACACGAAGGTGAGCAGCACGGAGGTCACGGAGCCCAGGACCCACACCGCCAGCGCCCACAGATGGAAGCCGCCGGTGAACCAGACGGCGGCACCGCGCGGGCGCAGCACGTCCAGGGGTGTGCGGCCGCGGCGAATGAGCACATAGTCGGCGAGGATGATCGCGAAGACGGGCACGAAGAACGCGCCGATCAGCACGAGGAAGTCCGTGAAGCGCTCGAGCAGGCCAAACCAGGTGGCGCCCAGGATGGAGATCGCGCCGAGCACGAGGGCCGTACGCACGAACGGCAGCGTGCGCCCCTGCACGGCGTTGACCACCGAGGTGGTCATGCCGTAGACCACCATCGTGTTCGTGGCCATCACCGAGACGAACATGATGACTGCGAGCGGCCAGCCGAAGGCGCTGACGATGGTCGCCGGGTCGAACTCAACGGCGTCGGCGCCGCGCAGCAGGACGTAGCCGAAGGCCGTGAGGCCCAGGGTCATGGACGCCATGGTGGACAGCGAGTAGCCGATGCCCGAGCCGATGATTCCGGCACGCGGCGAGCGGGCGAGGCGGTTGATGTCCGCCGAGAGCACCGTCCAGGAGATCGCGGTGGCGAACACGATGTCGAAGGCGATGCCGCCCGTGAGGCCCAGGGCGGGGTCCGTCTCGATCGCCTGGAACTCGGCCGGGGCGAAGCTCGTGAAGGCCTGGATGAACACCCACGCCATGAACCCGAGCATGATCAGGCCCAACCACGGCTCGATCCGGGCAATGCCCTCGTGCCCGAGGATCGCCAGGCCCACCACCACGGTCTGGCACAGCACCGCGAAGAGCACGGGCGAGGAAAAGCCGGTGGCCGAGGCGACCAGGTAGTCCACAGCCAGGCCGGCGAGCATCGCCTGCACCCAGCTCCAGCCCATGAGCACGATGACATTGGCCCCGACGGCGAGCAGCGATCCGCGGTGCCCGAACACGGAGCGCGTCAGCGCCATGGTGGGCAATCCGGTGCGGGTGCCGATGGCCCCCACGCCCACCAGGACGAGGGCTCCGAGCAGGGTGCCACCGGCGATGGCGGCGAGGGCGGTGGTGTAGCTGACACCGGGCAGGAACAGGGTGCCGGTGAGCAGCGTGGTGACCACCAGATTGGCGGCGAGCCAAATCAGCAGCATCCGGCCCGCGCTCAGCGTGCCGCGCTCCGGCAGTGCGGGGATGGTGCTCACGTCGAGTCCTCTTCTCCGGGGCCACGTCATAGTGATTGCCTCACAGGCAACTTGTGTTTACCCTAATGCCCACCGGAGCTGTGCGCCAGCCCACGTTCGTGGCGCGACGAGGTTCGCCGCACCCGGCCATGACGCCGCCACCCCTTCCTTCTAAGGAGTCCCCATGACCGCCGTCAACATGACGATCGTCGCCATCTATCTGGTCGGCATCCTGGCCTTCGGCTGGTGGGGCAAGCGCCGCGCCACCACCTCCGATGACTACCTCGTGGCTGGGCGCCGCCTCGGGCCGTGGCTCTACACCGGGACGATGTCCGCCGTCGTGCTCGGCGGCGCGGCCACGGTGGGCGGTGTGGGCCTGGGCTACACCCACGGCATCTCGGGGCTGTGGCTCGTGGCCGCGATCGGCGTCGGCGTTCTGGTGCTCTCGCTGGCCTTTGCGCCGACCCTGGCGCGACTGAAGATCTATACCGTGGCGCAGATGCTGCGGCTGCGCTACGGCCGCGGGCCCGCCTCCGCCGGCTCGTCCTTCGTCATGCTGGCGTACACGCTCATGCTCGCCGCCACCTCCACGGGCGCCTACGCGTCGATCTTCGTCGTGCTGTTCGGCTGGGACCGGTGGCTGGCAATCCTGGTGGGCGGCGGCGTCGTGCTGGCCTACTCCGTACTCGGCGGCATGTGGTCCATCACCCTGGCGGACATGGCGCAGTTCCTCATCATGACCGTCGGCCTGTTCTTCCTGATGCTGCCGATCTCCCTGTCCCAGGCCGGCGGCTGGTCCGGGCTGACCGACCGCCTCGGCGCCGAGTTCTTCGACCTGGGCGGCATGGGGGCGCAGTCCATCATCACGATGTTCGTGGTCTACACGCTGGGTCTCCTGATCGGTCAGGACATCTGGCAGCGCGTCTTCACCGCCCGCTCCCCCGAGGTCGCCCGCGTCGGCGGTGCCGCCGCCGGTGTGTACTGCATCCTCTACGGCGTGGCGGGCGCCGTGATCGGCATGGCGGCGCGCGCCGTGAACAGCACGATCGCCGAGTCCGACGACGTCTTCGCGTGGACCGCGCAGAACCTCCTGCCCGTCGGTGTGGGTGGCGTGGCGCTCGCCGCCGCCGTGGCCGCCATGATGTCCACCGCCTCCGGCGCGATCATCGCGGCCTCCACGGTGATGCGCGAGGACATCCTCCCGATCTTCGCCGGCCGCCGCCCCGACTCCGAGACTCCCGCCGAGGTCTCGGCCGATGCGGACGTCTCCGAGACCACCGACGACGTCGGCGCGAATCGCATCTGGGTGCTCGCCCTGGGTGTGCTCGTGCTGGGCATCGCGGTCCTGGTGCCCGACGTCGTCGCCGCGTTGACGATTGCCTACGCCATCCTCGTGGGTGGGCTGTTCATCGCCATCCTCGGCGGCCTGGTGTGGAAGCGCGGCACGGGAACCGCCGCGCTGGCCTCGATGGCCGTGGGCACGCTCGGGACCCTGGGCACCATGGCCTACCTCGAGATCACCGCCGAGAACCGCTTCGACGGCATCTACGCCAACGAGCCGATCTACGTCGGGCTGATCGCCTCGGCCGTGGTCTACGTGGTGGTCAGCCTGCTCACCCGCCCCACCGACGACGCCGTCTGGGCGGCCTGGCGGCAGCGCTCCACCCAGGGCGCACGGGTGCGCTGAGTTCTCCGCCACACTGCTGAGGACGCGGTTCCGGCGGCGGCGTAGACTCCCGTCCTGGGCCGCCGCTCGGGCGGTCTGTGCACCCGTGCAGAGAGGCTGCAGCGCCGATGACCCGCTCCACGTCCGGATCCACCGCCGCGCCGGCGCCGGAACCCACCCGGGACCAGATCCGCCGATGGCGCCGCTACCTGGCCGATGAGATCGCCGAGGGCGAGATCTACCGTCAGATCGCCGCGCGCAGGGACAGCCCGGACAAGGAGATCCTGCTCGGGCTGGCCGATGCCGAGAAGCGCCACGAGGCGCACTGGCGTCGGCTGCTCGGGGAGCACGCACAGAACCCGCCGCGCCCCTCGTTCCACCGCATCCTGCTGCGCTGGCTGGCGCGGCTCTTCGGCTCCGTGTTCGTCCTCGCCCTGGCTCAGCGGGCCGAGTCCGACCATCCCTACGCCAAGGACTCGGACGTCCCCGAGGGGATGGCGGCGGACGAGGCCATCCACGAAGAGGTGGTGCGCGGACTCGCTGCGCGAGGGCGAGAGCAGTTGGCAGGCAACTTCCGCGCCGCAGTGTTCGGCGCCAATGACGGTTTGGTGTCCAATCTGGCCCTCGTCATGGGCATCGGCGCCACGGGGGTGGCCTCCTCCGTGGTGCTGTTCACGGGCGTGGCAGGCCTGTTGGCCGGCGCCCTGTCCATGGCGGCCGGCGAGTTCATCTCGGTGCGTTCGCAGCGCGAGCTGCTGGAAGCCTCGGCCCCGACCCAGGTGACCCTGGAGGCCGCCGAACACCTCGACCTGGACCAGAACGAGCTGGAGCTGGTCTACCTTGCGCGCGGGATGACGCCGGAGGATGCGCGGCATCGCGCGCTGGAGCGGCTGGGATATCTGGCGTGTGACTGCAATCCGCAATTCTCGGCACGCCCAGATGGTTCACAGGGTCCCGTAGATCATTCTCAGGATTTCGCAGAAATTGGCTCGGCGTGGTCCGCCTCGCTGTCCAGCTTCGCCTTCTTTGCGACCGGTGCGCTCATTCCGATCTTGCCCTATATCTTCGGCCTGACCGGGGGCCCTGCACTGATCACGGCGCTGGTGCTGGTGGGCTTAGCACTGCTCTTCACGGGCGGTGTGGTGGGGCTGCTCTCGGGGGCGTCTCCCCTATCCCGTGGACTGCGGCAGTTGGTCATCGGCTTCGGGGCCGCAGCGGTGACGTACGTGCTGGGCCTGCTGTTCGGGGCCAACGTCGGCTGATTTCTGCCGATTCTTGCGCCGTGCCGCATGCGCCCCCGGGTCTGATGCCCCGGGGGCGCAGCCGTCTCCGAGTGCCGCGGACGGGGCGGGGCGTGAGCCGCAGCGAGAGCCCGCGCGCGGATCATCACTTTGCATTCTGCGGTCAATGACGGTTCAATGGTTGATGGAGGTCGACGATTCTCGGAAGCACCCGCCAAGGATCACACCTCGCTCCAGGAGGGGATTTTCGGGACGCTGCGTCCACTTGTTTTCGTGGACGCAGCGGACCGTTTCTCGTAACACCTTATGGAATCAGCAACAGCCCTGATGTCACGCGGTACTTGAAGCCTCGTTGATGCTTCACCTACAGGCGTGATGGTCAGGAGACCGCCAGGAGGACCCATGCCCCACACACCCGCCGCCGCTCCCGCCACCGTCTCGCGCCGTTCGGTCGCCACCGGCATCGCGTGGTCCGTCCCGGCTATCGCCAGCGTCGCGGCTGCACCGGCCTTCGCGGCGAGCCCCAATGATCAGCTGAAGTACCGCTTCCGCGGCTCGGGCTACAGCCGCCAGACGCGTCAGGGTTTCCTCGAGGACAATACGACGTTCGGCGTGCAGGGCTCCAAGCTGCGCACCCTGCAGTTCGACAACCAGACTGACGTGGGTACCTCGCCGCACGGGTTCGCCATTGTGGAGATGCCCCTCGAGAATGATCCGTCCACGCTGTCCCCGCGCACTGAGGCCACCATCGACGCACCGGTTCAGCTGGTCGTCGCCTACGCCCGCGGCATGGTGGACATGACGCGCTCGGACTACTACACGATCACGGGCAACTACAGCTTGACCGGGCATCGCGTCGCGACCCTCGCCACTCGTGAAATCACCACCACAGGGGGCACCGTCATTCCCTCGGTCACCACCGCATACGATGTCTTCACGTTCACGTGGCACGGTCCCGCGACGCAGTCCACGGTGGCCGACCAGACCGCCGACGGAACGCGTCCCCAGAGCTGGGCCAACACCCTGGTGACCGTTGACTGGAAGGTCAACGAGAACTACGTGACGTTCGACGGCATGCCGTTCTTCACCAACTACTACGGTGGCTCCGGCACGTCCAACCTCAACAACCTCGGCACCTTCACCACCGCCAATGGCTTCGAAGGTCCCGTCCGCGCGAACCAACCCCTCGGCGGTTGGGCTGGCATGATCTGACCCCCGCGTCAGTCCAGACCACGGTGCCCCCGGTGATTCCTCACCGGGGGCACCGTGCTGTGTTGGCTGGTGCGGTGCCCGCCGTGTCACCCACGAGAGCGGCTCCCTCGCTCCCCCGTTCCCGGGTTCCCCCTCTCCCGGGTGAGTAGTGCTCACCCCGGATGCGGCCCCCTCGCGGGTGAGTTGTTTTCACCCCGGACGCTCGATGGTGGGCAATGTCCCGCTCAGCGCCGTTTGAGGGACACTGCCCACCCCGGACGCGCGATGGTGGGCCATGTCCCGCTCAGCGCCGGTTGAGGGTCATTTCCCACCCCGGAGCGGGGGACAGGGACACAGCCCCCCCCGGACGTGCGAGGGGG
>JAUNTT010000072.1 GCA_030538555.1 Micrococcus sp. | reverse complement strand
GGCGGCGCTGTGGTCCATGGTGCGCGATGGCGAGCTCGCCGTGCGCGCGTTCATCGAGGCGCTCGAGCGGCTCGGCGAGTCCTTCCGCGAGGTCGGCACCTATCAGATGGTGATGACGCAGTCGAGCCACGCGATCGCCCGGTACGCCGCCCCGGCCGACCGACTGCCCCTGCGCCTGCTGCTGGCCTCCGTGTTGCGGCGGCATGTGCGCGATCTCGAGCCCGGCGGTGATCGGCAGCGCATCGCGGCCCGGCTGGTGGGCCTGGTGGCCCGCGACGACGCCGACGTGGCTCGCGATCTGGCCGCCGACCTTGCACCCGAGTCGCGGGACGACGCTGCCCCCGGACTCGTGGTGGACGCCGAGATGCAGTGGCTCGTCCTGCAGGCGCGCGCCGCCACAGGCCAGGTGCAGCGCGAGGAGCTCGATGCCGTGCTGGCCGAGCACCGCACCGCGCAGACCGTGGTGTGGCACACCGTGGCCGTCCACGCCCGCCAGGACGCCAGGGTCAAGGAGGCCGCCTTCACGGCCGCGCTGACGGGAACGGACGCGGACGGCGCGGCGCTGTCCAATGATCTGCTCTCCGCGACGGCCGAGGGCTTCAGCCTGGGCTCACGAGAGCTGACGCAGCCCTACGATCTGCGGCTGTTCGACGAGCTCGAGCAGATCTGGTCCTCCCGCTCCAATGGGCTGGCCAGCCGCACCATCGTCGGGCTCTTCCCTGGCCACCAGGACGCCCTGCCCTCCGAGAGCGAGGCCCAGGACCAGCATCCGGTGCTGGCCGCGGCGCAGTCGTGGTTGGACGAGCACGTCGACGCCCCGGCAGCCCTGCGGCGAGTCATGATCGAGGAGACCGACGGGCTGCGGCGTAGCCTGCGGGTCCAGGCGCTGCAACACTGAGCCGGCGTTGGGCTGGGCGGTGGGCTCGGCCAAGGGCCGCTGCCAGGCAGCGGGCCGCCCGGGTCAGGCGACGCGGGCGGTCCACTCCTCGGTGCTGAACTTCGCCGCGGCCAGCGCTTCGGCCTCGGCTCGCGTGGCGTCGTCGAGGGCGACGCGGCGCGCGCCGTAGCGCTGCTCGAAGGTGGCCATCATGGTCTCCCAGATCTCCGGGCGGCTCACCCCGGTCTGGCGGCGCAACGGATCCACGCGCTTCTTCGCCGACGCTACGCCCTTGCCCTTGAGCTTCTCCCGGCCGATCCGCAACACCTCGAGCATCTTGTCCGCGTCGATGTCATAGCTCATCGTGACGTGGTGCAGCAGGCCGGACTCGCCGACGCGCTTCTGCGCCGCGCCGCCGATCTTCCCCTGATCGGTGGCGATGTCGTTGAGCGGCTGGTAGAAGGCCTCCACGCCGAGGCGGGACAGGGCGTCCATGGTCCATGCGTCAAGGAACGGGTAGGACTCGGCCGTCTCGAGCCCGTCCACGAGCGAGCGCGGCGCATGCAGGGAGTAGGTGACGCAGTTGTCGGCCTCCATGAACATGGCCCGCCACCGGAGATGCGGCGCACCACGGTGATGCCGTGGCGTTGGACCCCCTCAGGGTCCACCTCATTGGCCAGCGACTGAAACGCCCCGATCACCACGGCGGGCTCGGCCCACTGCCACAGGCGCATCGTGGGGCGACGTCGGCCCTCGGCCACCTGACGCGTGAGCACCTCATCCAGCGCCACAGTGAGTGCGATGGGCATCGGCTCGGGCGGGATGATCTCCCACTCGTGGTCCTCCCAGGTGGTCGCCTTGCCCAGCGCGCGCCGCACAGCGGTGGCAATGGCATGGGCATCAACACCGAAGAGCTCGGCATCGGCACGCAGTCCGCCCTCGACGGCGGCGTGAATGACGCGGTGCTCGGCGTCGGCCGCCAGCCCCGCCACGGCGGCGTTGAGATCCTCGAGGGCCTCATCGGGTTCGAGGAAGAAGTCGCCATTGATGCTCGCCGTGGCGATCCGGCCGTGCTCGAGGGTCAGATCCGCGGCGACCAGCTTGCCGCCGATCACCTTGTACTCGCCGTGCGCAGTGTCCATGTCCTCCATCCTAGGCAGCGGCATCCTTCCCGCACCTGGAGGGAACGCGCGAGAGCCCCGCAGCCGCCCGGGTGTACCGGGGGCGCGGGGCCCGTCGTCGTGCTGGCGAGTGCGAGCGGCTCAGGCCGCTGCGATCACTTCTTGCCGCCGAAGCCCTTGAAGCGAGCGTTGAAGCGCTCCACGCGGCCGGCGGTGTCCATGATGCGCTGCTTGCCCGTGTAGAACGGGTGCGAGGCGGCGGAGATCTCGACGTCGATCACCGGGTAGGTGTTGCCGTCCTCCCACTCCATGGTCTTGGAGGAGTTGGCGGTGGTCCGGGTGAGGATCTTCTCGCCCGAGGCGAGGTCGTTGAAGATCACGTAGCGGTACTCGGGGTGCAGTTCAGCCTTCATGGAAAGTCCTTCGTTTCAGCTCCTGGTTTTCGCCAGGATGCGCGAGAGGTAGGTCGGGGGCCGGTCGGCGTCCACGCGCAACAGGGCGAGAGCCACGGCCAGCGGTCCAGTCTAGCAGGAGTGCAGCCCGCGGGGGCGTCGGCGTGATCCACGCGGGCGCCTCAGCGTGCGCGGAGCTCCCACAGGGCCACCGCGGTGGCGGCCGCCACGTTGAGGGAGTCGACGCCGGTCGGCATGGGGATCTTGACGTGCACATCGCACTGCGCGAGCGTCTCGGGACGCACGCCATTGCCTTCGGAACCCACGATCAGTGCCAGCCGCTCGGCGTGTCGCAGGGGCTGCACGGCGGCGTCGTCGAGGTCAACGGCGGTGGGCGTCACCTCGAGGGCGGCCACGCGGTAGCCGGCGGCGCGCAGCCCCGCCACCCCCTCGTTCGCTGCCGGTCCGCCCTCGCTCGCGCTGCCCGGCCAGACACTCGCTCGCGCGGTGGGCAGAGTGAACACGGTGCCCATGGACACGCGGATGGCACGCCGATACAGCGGGTCGGCGCAGCGGGGGCTCAGCAGCAGCCCGTCCCAGCCCAGGGCCACGGCGGACCGGATGACGGCGCCGATGTTGCTGTGGTCGACGAGGTCCTCGGCGACGAGGAGGCGCCGTGCTGAGTCGATCACGGCCGCCGGCGCGCGGGGTGCCGGACGCGCACACGCGGCGAGGGCGCCGCGGTGCAGGTGGAAGCCGGTCAGCGCAGTGAGGATCTCATCGGGACCGGTGAACACCGGAACGTGCCGGTGTTCGGTGAGCACGTCGGCGAAGGAGGCCCGGTAGCGATCCGAGAGCAGGAAGGACTGCGGAGCATGGCCGGCGGCGAGGGCGCGGCGGACCACCATCGAGGACTCGGCGAGGAAGATGCCATGGTCGGACTCCGCCCTCCCGGCCACGGCCGCGCTGCGGCGCAGGGCGGCGTCGGTGAGCCGGGTGTAGGGGGCCAGCTCGGGGCGCTCGAGGTCAGCCATCGTGTGCAGGCGCACCTCGCGCTCGGGTGCGGGCAGGGCCGCGAGGTCCTCAGTCACCGTTCACCAGCCGCAGGATCATGCTGATCAGTCCGATCAGGCCCACCACCACGATCACCACGCGCAGCGCGGTGGGGTGGATCCAGCGGCCGATGCGAGCCCCCAGGGAGCCGCCGACCAGCGAGGATGCGGCGATCAGGGCGACGGCGCGCCAGTCGATGCGATCGAAGGCGAAGAGCAGGAACGACGCCGCCGCGATGAGATTGACGCCCAGGGCCAGCCACGTCTTCACGGCGTTGGCGTGGACGAGCGTGCCGGTGAGGAACACGCCCAGGATGCCCATGAGCAGCACGCCCTGAGCGGCCACGAAGTAGCCGCCGTAGATGCCTGCGGCGAAGACGAGGACCACGAGGATCGGCGGCACCGGGCCCTGCGGCGTCACCGGCGCGGGTGCGGCGTCCGGGGCTGTCTCGGGACCCTCGGCGGCGCGGCGTCGGCGGACCCAGGCGGCCAGACGCGGCTGGAAGATGACGAAGGCCAGCGCCACGACGATCAGGATGGGCGCGGCTACCCCGAAGACCTCCTCAGGCAGCACCAAGAGGAGCAGGGCGCCGCCGAGCCCGCCGACCAGTGAGGCCAGCGTGAGGGACACCAGGACGCCGCGGGACTCACGCAGTTCCCGGCGGTAGCCGAAGACCCCGGAGAAGCCCGCCGCGATCAGGCCGATGGCGTTGGACATCTGGGCGGTCACGGGCGGGAACCCGACGGCGACCAGCACCGGGAAGGTGACCAGGGTGCCGGATCCCACGATCGAGTTGATGGTGCCGGCCCAGAAGCCGGCGAGCAGGACGAGCCCGACCTGCCAGGCCTGCATGCCGAGCACCTCGGTGCTCAACAGTTCGATCATGCGGCGCGGCCGGTGTAGCGCCCCGCGCGCTCCTGAACGGTGAGGGCCATGCCGAACGCTTCGGACAGATGCCTCGAGGTCAGGGTGTCGGCGATCGTGCCGGCAGCCACCACACCGCCCTCGCGCAGCAGCAGCGCGTGCGTGAAGCCCGGCGGGACCTCTTCGAGGTGGTGGGTGACCAGCACGAGGGCCGGTGCGTCCTCGTCGGCGGCCACCTGGCTCAGCGAGCGCAGCAGGTCTTCGCGGCCAGCGACGTCGAGACCGGCGGCCGGCTCATCGAGCAGCAGCAGCTCGGGATCCGTCATCAGCGCGCGGGCGATCAGCACGCGCTTGCGCTCGCCCTCCGAGAGAGTGTCGAAGCGCCGGTGAGCCAGCCGCGCCAGCCCCCAGCGGTGAATCAGGGCCAGCGCGCGGCCCTCGTCGTCGAGCTCGTACTGCTCGCGCCAGCGTCCGGTGACCCCGTAGGCGGCCGTGACCACGGCATTCTGCACCGTCTCCGAGCCGGGCACCTGGGTGGCCAAGGTGGCCGAGGAGAGTCCGATCCGCGGGCGCAGCTCGAACACGTCGACCGCACCCAGGACCTCGTCGAGAATCCCGACGTCGCCGCGGGTGGGGTGCAGTCGCGCCGACGCGACGGAGAGCAGGGTGGACTTGCCGGCCCCGTTGGGTCCCATGACGATCCAACGCTCGCCCTCGCGCACCGTCCAAGAGACCTCGCGCAGCAGGTCCTTGGTGCCGCGGCGCACGGTGACGCCCCGCAACTGCAGGACGGCGTCCTCATCGGGCTCGAAGAGATCGGCGTCGGCGGGCACGCCGGACGGGGGCGCATCGGGCTGGGATGACGTCATGGTGGACAGCGTAGTCAGTGCGCACGGCCGCCGGGCTGTGCGACGCACCCCTACGCTGGGAGCCATGAGCATCGCCGCCCCCTCAGCCACCCGCCGCCTGCTGCTGTGCTGTGATCAGCCGGATTCCCCCGCCGCCCTCGAGGCCTCGGCCGCGGAGTCTCTGCTCGGCGGCACCGTGACGCCGCTGGACTCGACGGGTGTGGCGGGGCCGTGGGTGTGGGGCTACGGCACCCAGCGCGTCGACGTCGGGGGCCCGCCCCCGGAATGCGCTGCCTACACCGCCGTTGCGATCCCGTCGGCGGTCGCCACCGGGGTGCCCTTCGTGGTCTCAGATGTGGACTCCACCCTGATCCAGGACGAGGTCATCGAGCTCTTGGCCGCGCATGCCGGGCGTGAGGCCGAGGTCGCGGCCGTGACCGAGCGGGCCATGCGCGGGGAGCTCGACTTCGCCGCGAGTCTGCATGAACGCGTGGCCGTGCTGCGCGGACTGCCCTCGCACATCATCGACGACGTCGTGGCGGCCGTGCGGCCCACACCCGGCGCTCTCGAGCTGATCCGTGCCGTGCGCACCGCCGGCGGGCACGTCTTCGCGGTCTCGGGCGGCTTCACCCAGGTGTTGGCTCCGCTGGCTCACGCGTGGGGGCTCAGCGGATTCGCTGCCAACGAGCTGGAGATTCGCGCGGGGGTGCTGACCGGGCGCGTGCGCGGCGAGGTGGTGGATCGCGCGGCGAAGGCCCGGTGGCTGCGCACCTGGGCTGCGGAGTCGGGCCTGGATGCGGCTGCCGCGCTGGCCTTGGGCGATGGCGCCAATGACATCGATCTGCTCACTTCCGCCGGCTTCGGCGTCTCCGTGTGCGGCAAGCCGGCCCTGCGGGCGGTGGCCGACGTGGACCTTCCTGTGGCACAGCTCGCCCCGGTGGCCTGGATGCTGGGGCTACAGTTGCCCTGATCTCAGACCCCCGGGGCGAGTGCCGGGTGGCGGGTCGAGCGCTGCGAGGCGCGCCTAGATGCTGATCAGGCCCATCAGGACGCAGGCGCCCAGCAGCACGATCGAGAACGCCCACATGATCCCGAAGGAGTACTTCAGGTGGCGGCCGATGTTCGCATCGGCCAGACCCAGCGCCAGCCACATGGCCGGGGAGAACGGCGAGACGAACGTGCCGATGATGTTGCCCACCATGAGCGCATACGCCGTGGACATCGGGTCCACGCCGAAGGCGCCGGCGGTCTCCACCACGAGCGGCAGCACCGCGAAGTAGTAGGCGTCCGTCGAGGTCAGGATGTCCAGGGGCACGCCGAGGACACCGACGATGATGTGCAGGTAGCCGCCCACGGCCTCCGGCATGACCGCGATCAGGGACAGCGCGATGGAGGCCAGCATGCCGGACTCGTTCAGGACACCCAGGAACACCGCAGCGGCGAGGATGACGGCCGCCATCATCAGCGCATTGGGTGCGTAGAGCTTGAGCTGGTCCATCTGCGTGGTGGCGGAGTTGAAGTTCAGCGGCAGCGCGATGGCGGTGGCCAGCAAGAACGTCAGGGCAGGCGGCATCCAGCCGGAGAGCATGACGGTGAGCACGAGCACGACCAGTGCCACATTGGCCCAGAAGATCACCGGGTGGCGGTTGATCTTCTTCTCGACGTCCACGCGCGCCTCGCGCTGACGATCCACGAAGTCCTGGGCGATGACCTTCACGTCCACGCCGCCCACGGGCTGCAGGCGGCCAGCAGCCACCCCGGCCTCGATGCGGCGGGTCTCGCGGATGCCCAGGGCCACGGCCAACAGGATCAGCAGGACCAGGCCCACGCCCTGCACGGCGATGAGGGGACGGTAGATGGCAGCCGGATCCTCACCGAGCACCGCGGCCACGCGGCCCATGGGGCCGCCCCACGGGACCATGTTCATGATCGACGCGGAGAGGCAAACGAGCAGCAGCAGCAGGTAGCGGCTCATGTTGAGCGCCTTGTACAGGGGCAGCAGCGCGGGGATACAGATCAGGAAGGTGGTGGCTCCCGCGCCGTCGAGGTGGGCGATCGCGCCGATGAGCACGGTGCCCACGGCCACCAGGATGACCCTGCCGCGCGTCATGAGAATGAGCCGCCGGATCAAGGGGTCGAAGAGTCCGGCGTCGGAGAGAATGCCGAAGAAGATGATGGCGAAGATGAACATCACGACGACGTTCATCACGGAGCTCAGGCCCGAGGAGAAGAAGGCCGTGAGGTCCTCGAAGCCGAATCCGATGGCGGCGGCGCCTGCGAGGGGAACGAGGACCATCGCCACAACGGGCGAGACCTTCCCCCAGATCAGCAAGCCCACCGTCACGACGATGATGGCCAAGCCGGTCACCGTGAGCAGTGTGTCTGGTTCAGTCAGTTCCATGGTGCGAGTCTCGTGCTCCTGGTAGCGAAGAATCTGGTCAGGGGCGTTTCAGTAATGACGGCTGAAACACGGGCGCCCGCCGCTTCCCTGACAAGGGAAGACGACGGGCGTCGCTGTTTCAGTGTGCCGGAGATCTCACCGCTGCAGGAAATCTTGAGCGCCGCCGACCAACTCGGTGTGACCGGCCTCGAGGTCATCGCGACCCACCATGCCCGCCACCTCGGCGGCGAACTCCTCCACGGAGTAGAGCTTGCCCGCGGCCTCGCGCCGGGCCTCGATGGCTCCGGGCTCGGCACGATTGAGCAGGGTCGCGGTGATGGTGCCCTCGATCATGTCCCCGGACACGACGACGAAGCCGATCCCCTTCTCGGCCAGCGCCGGGATCCGCTCGCGCAGCGCGTCCTCACCGGCGCGCTTGGACCGGGCCACGGGCTCATAGCTGTCCATGGTGGACACCTCGTGGATGAAGTGGGCCTGGTGACTCGTGACGAACACGATCTGCCCGCCCGGCCCCATCCGCTCGATGGCAGCATCGGCCAGCGCCGCCTGGGCGTCGCGGTTCAGGGTCATCGCATAGTCCTCGCCGAACTGAGACTCCATGCCACCGGAGGCGTTGAGCACCAGGACGTCCAGCGAGCCGAAGTGCTCGACGGCGGCGTCGAGCAGCGCGGCGCGATCCTCGGCGACGGTGACGTCCCCGCCCACGGCCACGGCGCGACCGCCGGCCTCCTCAATCGCGGCCACCACCTTGTTCGCGCGCGGGGCCTTCTGCCGGTAGTTGACCACGACGCCGGCGCCGCGGGCTGCCAGCAACTGTGCCGTGGCCGCGCCGATGCCGCGCGAAGATCCGGTGACGACGATGCCGGTGCCGGCGAGGTCCTGATGAGTGCTCATGGTGCTCCTGAGGTCGGGGGTCGTGGGTCGGGAGGGGGTGGGCGACGAACGGGGCCGCTCAGTGGCCCATGCCCAGGCCGCCGTCGACGGGGATGACGGCGCCGGAGATGTAGGCGGCCTGATCCGAGGACAGCCACGTGATCACGCCGGCGACCTCGTCGGGGCTGGCGAAGCGACCGGCCGGGATCGACTTCTTGTAGGACGCCTTGAGCTCGTCATCGAGGCCCTGGGTCATCTCGGTGTCGATGTAGCCAGGAGCCACGACGTTGGCGGTGATCCCGCGCGAACCCAGCTCTCGGGTGATCGAGCGAGCCATGCCGACGAGGCCGGACTTGGAGGAGGCGTAGTTGACCTGCCCGGGCGAGCCGAAGAGGCCCACCACGGAGGACACCAGGACGATGCGGCCGCGCTTGAGGCGCATCATGCCCTTGATGGCGCGCTTGATCACGCGGAAGGAGCCCGTGAGGTTGGTGTCCACCACGGAGGTGAAGTCGTCCTCGCTCATGCGCAACAGCAACTGATCGTTGGTCACGCCGGCGTTGGCCACGAGCACCTCCACGGGGCCGTGGGCGGCCTCCACCTCGCTGAAGGCCGCATCGAGGGAGGCGCTGTCCGTGACGTCGGCCTGCACGGTGAGCACACCCTCCGGGCCCTCGCCGGAGCGTGAGGTGATGGCGACGCGATCTCCGGCAGCCAGGAAGGCCTGGGCGATGGCCAGGCCGATCCCCCGGTTGCCGCCCGTCACCAGGACGCTGCGCCCGGTCTGCTCGCTGGACTGCTGTGCTTCGGCCATGGGGGCTCCTTCGGTGGTCTGGCTCGCGCGCTGATCGCGGCGCACTCTCAAGCACCAGCCTACGACGTGCGCTTCATGGGACAATGGAGATTCGGCTCCAGCACGCGCGGGCCTGGGATCTCTCGTGAGCCCCGCACCGCTGCCGCCCACAGACACCTCAGGAGGAGCACGCATGGCCACGCCCGTGCAGTCGGTCACGACTGCCGCCGCGCCGCGCAGCGAGGACCGCGACGCCCGAGCGCGCCGCTACCTCATTCAGATGGGCATCCGCACCGCCTGTTTCATCGGTGCGGTGCTGACCACTGGCTGGCTGCAGATCGTCCTCATCGTCGGCGCTGTTGTCCTGCCGTATCTCGCCGTCGTCGGGGCGAACAACACCGGCCCGGACGTGGGTGGAACGCTGCAGGCGGTCCCCGTGGACGGGCCCGCGTTGACCGGCGGCGCAGCACCCCACACCACCGAGCAGACCGTGGTGATCAGCGGAGACGTGGTCGACAACGCTCCCCGCGCCCTGCCGGCCGGCTCGGACGAGGAGTGTGCGTGAGCCCCATGGACCTGTTGGGATCGCTGTCGCGGCCGGCTCGGTCGGCGCACTCCCAGGACTCTGACACGCCCGCGTCCGATGCGCCGGAGCTGCTGTGCTCGAGGCGCGGTTGCTCTGCATCCGCGGCCTGGGCCCTGCGCTGGAACAATCCGCGCCTCCACGCCCCCGAGCGTCGCAAGGTGTGGCTGGCGTGCGCCGACCACCGAGGCCACCTCGCTGACTTCTTGGGGCAACGGGGCTTTCTGCGTGACGTCGTCGCGGTCGACGCCCTGACCGAGGAGGGGACCGCATGAGCCCCGAGTCACCCAAGGCGCCCCGCGAGAAGCTCGACTTCCGATTCCTCACCACCGGGTCGTGGATCTTCGGTCTGATCTTCTGCATGCTCTTCGCGGTCCTGTGCCACTACCTGTCCCAGTGGCAGTGGGACCGCCGTGACCAGGTGGTCGAACGGATCACGCTCGTGGAGGGGAACTATGACAACGATCCGCTGGAGTTCGCCCAGGACGCGAGCCCGCTGACGCAGTACACGCCCGAGGACGAGTGGACCCCGATGCGGCTCCACGGCGAGTACCTCGAGGACCAGACCCTCGTGGTGCGCAACCGTCCGCGGGCGGGCCGACCCGGCTATGAGGTGCTCGTCCCGTTCCAGACGCAGGACGGCACGATCGTCATCGTCAACCGTGGCTGGCTGCCGATCGGCAACGCCCCGGGGCGACCCGACGTGATCCCGGCCCCGAACCCGGAGACGGACGCGGTGGTGGGGCGCGTACGGCCCGGGGAGCCGGCGCTCGAGCGCGACGCTCCCGAGGGCCAGGTCGCGTCCGTGGATCTGCCCCATGTGGCGCAGCTGATCTCAGACGACCTGAACCCGGAGACGATCGTGGTCGACGCCTACCTGCAGATGGTCAGCGAGACCCCGGCCGCTGACGTCACCCCGCAGGCCCAGGTCGAGCCGACCCTCGATGAAGGCACCCACCTCTCCTACGCGATCCAGTGGTATCTCTTCGCGATCATGGGCTTCGGCGTGTGGGGCTACTCCGCCTACAGCAAGGCGCGCAACGAGCGTCAGGACCGCATCGACGGGATCCACGACGACGGCACCTTCGCCGCCCACCGGCCCCGACGGGTCCGGCGTCGGGCGCGGCGCACGCCCTCCGATGAGGAGATCGAGGATGCCCTGCTCGATGCGGAGCAGGCCGATCACGCCGGGGCAGCCCGACGCTGACGTCCGCGTCCCGGCCAGGCCGCGGGTCCTTGTGGCTCAGGCCAGGGTGATGAGGTCGCGATACTCGTCGTTGTAGAGGTCTTCGACGCCGTCGGGCAGCAACACCACCCGCTCGGGATCCAGCGCCTCGACCGCGCCCTCATCGTGGGTCACGAGCACAACGGCGCCCTCGTACTGGCGCAGCGCGCGCAGGATCTCCTCGCGGGAGGCGGGATCGAGGTTGTTCGTGGGCTCATCGAGCAGCAGCACATTGGCCGAGGACGCCACGAGGGTGGCCAGGGCAAGCCGAGTCTTCTCCCCGCCGGAGAGCACCCGGGCCGGCTTGTCGACGTCGTCGCCCTGAAAGAGGAACGAGCCGAGCAGCGTGCGGGCCTGGGTGTCCCCCAGGTTGGGGGCCGCGTGGCGCATGTTGTCCAGGACGCTCGCGTCCTGGTCCAGGGTGTCGTGCTCCTGCGCGAAGTAGCCCAGCTTGAGTCCGTGCCCGGCGAGCACATCGCCGGTGTCCGGCTGCTCCTCGCCCGCCAGCATCCGCAGCAGCGTGGTCTTGCCCGCGCCGTTGAAGCCGAGGATGACGACGCGGGAACCGCGATCGATCGCCAGATCCACGCCCGTGAAGATCTCGAGGGAGCCATAGGACTTGGACAGGTTCTGGGCGGTGAGCGGCGTCTTGCCGGAGGCCTGCGGCGTGGGGAAGCGGATCGCGGCGACGCGGTCAGTCTGGCGTTCACCCTCCACCGAGCGCATCATGCGTTCGGCACGCTTGATCATGTTCTGCGCGGCGACAGCCTTCGTGGCCTTGGCGCGCATCTTCTCCGCCTGCGCCATCAGAGCCGAGGCCTTCTTCTCGGCGTTGGCGAACTCGCGGCGCCGGCGCGCCTCGTCCTGCTGACGCTGGGCGAGGTAGTTCTTCCATGACATGTTGTACACGTCGATGGTCTGGCGGTTCGCGTCGAGGTAGAGGACCTTGGTCACGGTCATCTCCATGAGCTCGACGTCGTGACTGATCATCATCAGCCCGCCCGCGTAGGTCTTGAGGTAGTCGCGCAACCACACGATCGAGTCGTGATCGAGGTGGTTGGTCGGCTCGTCGAGCAGCATGATGTCCGCGTCCGAGAAGAGGATGCGCGCCAGCTCCACCCGACGACGCTGCCCGCCGGAGAGCGTGTGCAGCGGCTGATCGAGCACGCGGTCCGGCAGACCAAGGTTCGAGGTGATCCGGGCGGCCTCGGACTCGGCGGCATAGCCACCCCGGGCGGCGAACTCAGCCTCGAGCCGTGAGTAGCGGTTCATGGCCTTGTCCCGGGCGGCATCGGAGGCGGCCGCCATATCCTCTTCGGCCTGCCGCATCTGGCGGATGGTGGCGTCCAGGTCGCGCGCAGAGAGAATGCGATCCCGGCCGGACTGCTCCATGTCCTCGACCTTGGGATCCTGCGGCAGGTAGCCGATGCGCCCGGACCGGGTGACGGTGCCCGCCGTGGGCTCGCCGTGCCCGGCCAGGACCTTCGTCAGCGTGGTCTTGCCCGCGCCGTTGCGCCCCACGAGACCCACCTTGTCCCCCTGCGCGACGCGGAAGGACACCTCGTCCATGAGCAGACGGGCGCCGACGCGCAGTTCGACGTCAGTGACGGTGAGCATGGGGGAGAACTCCTGGGAGCGGCGGGCAGGGCCGATTCAGTCTAGTGCGTCTACAGTGGCGCCATGAGCTTCAATCGCAATGTCCGCCTGGACCCCTCCCGCGCCCGTGACGTCCGAGGCCGCTCGGGCGGCGGTGGCGGTGGCATCGGAGGTCGCGGTGGCGGCATCGGAGGTCGCGGCGTCGCCA
>JAUNTT010000229.1 GCA_030538555.1 Micrococcus sp. | reverse complement strand
GCCAGCGCCGGAATGATGCCCCCGGCCGGGTCGCGCAGGGCGCGAGCCGACCCCAGGAAGGGTGTCAGCCCGCGGCCGCCGCGCACCATCCGGGTGAGGGCAGCCAGCGGCACCGGGTAGAGCCGCAGCGCGAGGACGGCCGCGGCCAGGGACAGCAGCACCGGGGAGGCGGCGGCCAGCACGTCGATGCCCGACCCCTCGGGGGTGTCGCCCCGCGCGCCGCGGTCCAGCAACCGCCAGGTCGCCAGGGCCGCCAGCAGCACGACCGCAGCCTCGCCCACCCAGCGCCAGCGCGAGCTGGAGCGCCCGGACAGGTCACTCCGTCGCTGCAGCAGGGAGGCGTCCTCGAGGGAGAGGGCCAGGGCCACGGCCGGGGTCGCGGCCAGCACCAGGGTGAGCACCGGTTCCCACCAGGTGGAGGAGTCCGGCACCAGCCACCGGGCCAGGAGATGACCGAGGACGGCCGCGGGGACACCGACCAGGACCCCTTCCAGGGCGATGAGACGACGCAGCTGGACCGGGCTGGCACCGCGGGCCAGGGTCATCGCCAACGTCGGTCGGCGTCGGTGGATGATGAGTCCTGCCGCCAGGGCGAGCACCGCCGCGGTCACCCCGACCGGCCCGGCGGCGACCACCGCCAACAACGAGGCACCGGCACGCTGGGCCCGCACGGTCTGATCCAGGGTGGCGGTCAGACCGGTATTCAGGCTGGGCTGCTGGTTCCCCTCGCTCGGGCCCAGCGCCGGGTCGCCGCGCTCCACCAGGATGGGGGCGGTCGCGACCATGCCGGTGAGCTGTTGACGCAGCAGCCCGGCGTCCGGGCGCTGGTCCAGGAGCGCGTCGGCATCGACCGGGTACCAGACGTCCATCCGCACGGCCACGGGCTGGCCGGGCTGGGCCCGGGTGGTCTCGTTGAGGAAGAGCGAGGTCGCGTTGTCCAGGTGCTGCCAGCGCGGATCGTCCGGATCCGTGGGTCGGTAGGTGCCGCTGATGAACAGCGTCTCGGTGACCTGGTCGCCGATCTCCATGGCGAGCTCCTCCAGGGAGGAGTCGAGGATGAGCACCCCGTTGCCCTGGGGCTCACCCGGCTCGGCGCCCGGTTCGGCGGGTGGACCGTCCTCACCCTCGGCCGCCTGTCCATCGGCGGCGGGAGGGAAGGCGCCACCGATCGGGGTCGGCTCGGGCCACTCCCCGCGGACCAGGTCGACCTGGTCGGCCAGCGAGGGATCGGCATACACGGTGGCGCTGGCCCGGTAGTAGCCGGACTCCGCTGGCGGGATGAAGGTCGTCGCCGCCTGCTGTCGGGAGGTCAGCTCAGCCGGACCGAGGGCCGAGCGCAAGGGCTCGGGCTGCGCCTGGCGGTAGGCCTCGGCGCCCTCGATGAAGGGTGCCCACACATCGGGCTCCGCCTCCTCCGCCACGGGTGGCTCCACCGTCGTCTGCCAGCGGCCGGAGATGTCTCGCTGGGCCGGCGACAGCGCGGCGACGTCGCTGCTCAGCTGACGCGCCGAGACCTCCTGCAGCGCACGCGGTCCTGCGGTGAGGAAGAAGCTCGCGACCGCGACCAGCGCGGCCAGGGCCAGGCTGACCCAGGGGTCGGCGCCGAGCTGTCGCCACCACAACCCGGCTGCGGTATGCCGTCCCGAGGG
>JAUNTT010000071.1 GCA_030538555.1 Micrococcus sp. | reverse complement strand
TCGGTGGCGCGCTGATCGTCAGTCATGGCTCCAGCGTAGGGTCTGACCTGGGGCGCAGGGCAGGCCCCGGCGGCGCGTCCTGCGTCACGCGACGCCGCGCAGACCTCACGGAGTCCGCAGGACCCGCACGGGGTCCCGCGTGGCGGCGAACACCGCCGGCGGCAGTGCGGCCAGCAGCGCGCTGAGCGCCACCAGCACCGCGGTGCCGAGGACGAACGAGCCCGGGGGCACGGCGTCGAGGCGCGCCGTCATCACGACGCCGACGCCCACGCCCGCCAGCACGCCCACGAGCACCGGTGCCAGGGTGCGCAGGGCGATCACGGTCACCACCACGCCGCGGGTGGCGCCGAGGGCCCGGCGTCGTCCCACGTCCTTACGGCTGAGCAGGACATCCGCCAGCACGACGGCGGCCATCACCACCGCGCCCCCGGCCAGGACCGAGACGAGCAAGGTGCGGCCGAACGCGCCGAGATCATCGGCGACCTCCGCTTGCAGCGCGGCCAGAGACGCTGGGGAACTGACCTGCAGCTGGTCCGGAGCCGCCCGCAGCAGATCCAGCACGGCGCTCTGAAGACCCGGCGCATGGGCCGCATCCGTAGCGAGCACGCGCAGCGAGGCGGGTGACCGGCTGGCGTCCAGGGGCGCGAGCAGGCCGGCGTCGAGGTCCTCGAAGCCGGGGCGAGCAGTGGCCGTGCCGACGATCGTGACGTCGGCTCCGGCGCTGCCGGCCACCACCCCACGCACCCACCCCGCAGCACCCTCGACCGACAGTGTGGCGGCGGCCCCGTCCAGGATGAGTGCTTCATTGCTGGCCCGCGGCAGGCGTCCCGAGCGCAGCTCGGCGACCTGCTCGAGGTCACCGGCCACGCCCCACAGCGGCGCGCGGGGGCCGCCGGGGGAGAGCTGCCCCACCGTGACGTCCTGGGCGCGGGAGAGCCCCACGGCGGCGTCGGCCGCGTCCAGGGTGCTGACCGCGGCGAGGACGGGTGTGCTGAGCAGACCGGCGTCGGCGGCGTCGGTCACCACGAGCATGCGTGAACCCGCGGATTCAATGCGCTCGAGCACGGCGGCCTCCGCCGCTGCGGTGCGCCCCACCGTGGCCAGGGTGGCTGCGCACATCGACGCGGCGATGAACGCGAGCACCGCGGAGGTGACCTTGGTGGCCCACGCGGTGCTCAGCCCGTCTCGGAACAGCTCGGCGACCCTCATGGGCGCTCCCCGCCGGTGTGCGGACGTGTGTGCGGCTGGGCGTTCAGAGGGTGAGGACATGGTCGGCATGATCGATCACGAAGGGGTCATGGGTGGCGATGACCACGGTGCGGCTGGCGGCCGAGCGGCGCAGGGCGGTCAAGACGGCCGTGGCGTTGGCCCGGTCGAGGTTTCCGGTGGGTTCGTCGGCGAGGATGACCTCGGCTCCGGTGATGAGCGCCCGAGCGACGGCGGCGCGCTGGGCTTGACCGCCGGAGATCTCGGCTGGTCTATGGTCGGCGCGGTGCTCCAGCCCCAGCTCGGCGAGCAGGGCGCGGCCGCGGGTGTGCGCCTCGTTGCGGCTCCAGCCGGCGTAGAGGGCGGGTTCGGCCACGGCGTCCAGCACGGTGCGGCGGGGATCCAGGGCGGCGTCCTGGAAGACGAAGCCCAGGCGTTGTGATCGCAGCGCGGAACGCTGGGCATCCGGCCATGCGGACACTTCTTGGCCGTCGAGCACGACGTGACCCGCGGAGGGGGTGAGCAGCAAACCCAGCAGGTAGAGGAGGGTGGATTTTCCGCGGCCGGAGGCGCCGGTCAGCGCCGTGACGGCGTCGGGCGCGAAGTCGTGGCTGAGCCCATTGAGCAGGTCGTCCGTGTCACTGCGGTAGCGGAAGTGGACGTCGCGCAGGGCTAGCATCACCGGTTCCTCAGTTCCCCGGGGGCACGGGGCCGGAGACCAGCACGCGGGTGCCCTCGTCGAGACCGGTGACCACGGCCACGCCCTGCTCCGTGGCGGTCACGGTGACGGGCACCTCGCCGGCCTCGGTGTGGACGGACAGGGTGCCGTCAGCCCCGGTGTGCACGGCCGCGGCGGGCACGGTGACGCCCTCCTGTTCCGGGACCAGGGTGACGGTGGAGGGAAGCAGGAGCTGCTCGACGGCGGGCAGGGCATCGCAGGATTCCCCGCACGGTTCGGCGCCGCCCTCGCCGATCAGCGCGTAGGACACGCCGCCGGAGTCCGTGGGGCTGCGCTCGCCCAGTTCTGCCACCCAGGTCTGGTCTTCGAAGGTGACTTCCACGATGGCGTCGACCGGGATGATGCGCGCCTGCTCTTCGCTGAGGACCAGGTCAAAGCTGCGCTCCCCGGTGGGGACGGAGACCGCGTCCTCGCCGCCGCCGAGCTGCGCGCCGGGCCGCAAGGCCTCGGACAAGGTGATGGCGACGGGGGTGCGCGGGACGGCAATGAGTTCGCCGAAGGGGATGGTGCCGGTGGGATCCTGGCCGAGCTTGGTCTGCCAGGCACGGACGGCGTCTGAGGTGGCGGCGTCGAAGGCGCCGGTGGGCTCGCCGTTGAGGTGGCCCAGCTCGTTCAGGGCGGACTGGAGAGCGCGCACATCGTCTCCGTCAGCCCCTTCGGCAAGGTCTCGCCAGAAAGGTGTCTCGGCAGGAATGACGCGGACGGGGGTGGCGCCCACGGTGTAGGCGGTATCCCCGGTCTCCAGCACGGACTCGCCGCGAGAGGTGAGCACCCCGGGTACCTGGTTGGTCGCCACCACGGCCACCGGCTGATTGACCGCGGTCTGCAGGGCCAGTGTTCGTCCCACCTGGCCGAGCTGCGCGGTGGCCCAGACCTGCTCGTCGCCGGTGTCCGCGGGGGCGTCCATGGAGGTGAGGGTCGCGGTGGCGGCCCACCACCCGAGTGCGGCGCACGCGAGAGCGCCGAGGATCAGGAGCAGGGCGGTGCGGACGCGGTGCTGTGGCAGTGACGAGGTGGCTGCGGGAGTGGACATGGGTGGGCCTAGTGCTCCGCGTAGTAGACGTCGTCCGTAGGCAAGGGCGGGCAGAGGTGGTAGATCTCGCTGTAGTCGCTGAGGGTGCCGTTGAGGACATCGGCCTCGATGGCTCGATCGATGCCGCCGTGACTGTACGGGTCCCAGCGCTCGCCGGGAGCCGCCTCGAGAAAGGTGTCCAAGGAACTCGGCGGGGTGGGCGAGTAGCCGCGCGCTTCCAGGCAGGGGACGCTCTCCTCGATGAGGTGGTGGTAGATGAGCTCCTGCTGCGCCCGTGTGGGAGCCTGCCGGTAGCGCTCAGCGAGGGGATAGCGTGCTTTACACGTGTACTCAGCGAGATCGAAGGAGTATTCCTGCTCTGGCTCGATGGTGGTCCACGTCATGGATGACCCGCTACGCGCCGAAGGGGGGAAGCCCATTTCCGTCATGCATTCGGCATGGACATCTTGAGACTCAGCAAAGCTCACCTCGCGGATGGCAGTGATGCCCTCGATGTCGCTGGCGTGCAGACCTTGAGAAGCGGCGAACTGTGCGAGATCCCGTTCGTGATTGCTGGGTGGGTCGGAGGCTACGTTTGCGTAGTTAGGGTCCTGGCCGTCACAGCCGGTCAGCGCCAGTGCGAGAGCTGTGCTCACACAAGCCATGCGGCTCCATCGCATCTCTCTCGCATGGCGATTCATAGTCAGATGCAGTAGAACTCGCGATGCCCTGCACGTCGTTCAATGAGGGGTGCCTCGAACTGAGCGCCGGATCCCGTGCTCAATCGCGTCAACGTCCAGCCGCGGTGGTACCAGCGAAAATCGTAATCGAGGCGAATGCTGTGGGTTCGCTGCCCTGAACGATTCCAGGCGCGATGGTAGGTGGTTCCCATCGTGTTGGAAGAGATGGAGAGCTGCTGAGTGGGCTGGCAGATGAAGGATCCGTTTCGGATGACAGCGGCGCTTGCGGGTGCTGCGGCTGATACGACGAGTGCGGCAGTTGCACTGGCGGCGGCAACAGCTGAGATGATCCGTTTCATGGCAATTCCTCCGGGTGTTCGAATGTGGTGCTCGTCTCAGTAATGAGTGTTGCACGGCACGCCGCCGGGGTCAAGGGTTCTCCAGAAATTCATGACCAACCTGTGTCTTTGAGGTGGCCACCGCACGTGGGGTGGCACGGGTTGACGACGTTCATGCAGTCTCCGCGCGCCACGTCGACCGTGATGGGACGTGGGCATGTGAGGCATCGGGCAGTAGTAGATGGGCTTAGTGCTCCGCGTAGTAGACATCGTCCGGGGGCAAGGGCGGGCAGAGGTGGTAGATCTCGCTGTAGTCGCTGAGGGTGCCGTTGAGGACATCGGCCTCGATGGCGCGATCGATGCCGCCATCAACGTACGGGTCCCACCGCTCGCCGGGAGCGGCCTCGAGGAAGGTGTCCAAGGAACTCGGCGGGGCGGTCGAGTAGCCGCGCGCCTCCAGGCAGGGGACGGCTTCCTCGATGAGGTGGTGGTAAATGAGCTCCTGCTGCGCCCGCGTGGGAGCCCGACGGTAGCGCTCAGCGAGGGGATACTGTGCCTGGCATGTGTAGTGCGCCACGTTGTAAGCGTACTGTTGTTCTGGTGCGATATTTGTCCACGTGAGTGAAGACGCACCACGTGACGCAGGAGCGAAGCCGAGCCCTGTCATACAGTGTGCGTGTACATCCTGAGATTCAGCGAAGGTGACTTCGCGAATCGCTGTGATTTCCTCGATGTCTCCAGGCTGCAAACCGTGGTTGGCGGCAAATTCCGCAAGTTCGCGCTCGTGGGTGCTGACGTGGCTGGGTGATTCCCCGGCTCCACCACTCGCCATACCCTCGCCCGAACCGCCACAGCCGGCCGCCAGGAGCGCCACACCAGCGCACGTTGCCAGGACGTGGCCGCGCAGGCGCCGCGTGCCGCCATCGCGCAGTGTTTGATTCGGGTCGACCGTCATCGTCGTCGCACCCCCTTCCCCCGGTTGTGTGCCACCCCGTCGGTCTGCGTTGACGATGTGGCCTGCGTCTCACTGCCGATGCTGTCCTGACGGGTAGACAATGTCAAGGCCCGTGACGGTGACTGGCACCTCTGTCCACTCGGCCGCCGCGCCCCGTCACGCTCCTCCACACCCCGTGCGCCCCTCGCCGTGTCCGTGAGACGATCATCGGTATGGCTTCGGACGGGCAGCACCAGGCACTTCCTCGCGTGGACACCCGCGCCATCACGGCCGTCACCGGCACCACCTCCGCCGCCCGCGGTCTGCAGTACGCGCTCCAACAGCGCGTCGGGACAGTCCGCTTCGACCCTGCCACCGCCATCCTCAGCGCCCAGGTCAGCGGCAACGACGTCCGGCCGTATCGGGTGCGGGCGCGGCTGCAGCCGGTGCCCTCCGACGCCTCGCCGCAGCCCCGCTATGAACTGGTCGCGGGTGTGTGCACGTGCCCCGTCGGCACGGACTGCAAGCACGTCGCCGCCGTCGTGTACCGGGTGGGCCACAGTCAGGTCAACGCCGCCTTAGGCCGCGCGGGCACTACCGGCACCACCGCCCCCCACCCCAGCACCGCATCCGAGCCCAGCGCCACGAACACCCGCTCCGGCGGCTGGCGCGACGTCGTCGAACCCCTCGCCGGACTCACCGAGCACACCCACCTCTCCTCACGGCAGGCGGAACTGGCCATCGGCGTCGAGCTGGTGGCTGAATCCGCGCGCACCATGTACCAGCAGTGGGGCCCCGCCAGCGCCACCGAGGAGCAGCTGCGCCATGGCCGCGGCCTCTACGTAGCCCTGCGACCCCTGCGCCGCGGTGCGAAGGGCGCCTGGATCCGCGGTGGCCTGACCTGGAAGCAGTTCCAGTTCTCCCGCGGCGAGTTCCGCCCCGCGCAGGAGCGCGCCCTGCGCCTGATCTACCGCCAGCTCCTGGCCGAGGACACCTACCCCACCGAGTCGTACCTGCTGCTCAACGCGTTCGACTCGCCGCGGATCTGGCAGCTGCTCGCCGATGCCCGCGCGGCCGGCGTCGGGTTCATCGCCCAGGGCGGGCTGGCCGACGTCGTCCTCGAGGACCCCGTGGACACGGGGCTCGACCTCGCCGACACCGGTGATGGCGGCCTGCGCCTGCGCGCCCGCCTCACCCGGGACGGCGGCGCGGCCGAGGTGCCGACCACCGGCATCCACCCCATCGGCACCCTCGGCTACTACCGCATCGACACCGACGACGCGGACACCGGCGACGGCCCCACCCTGCGCCTGATCCCGGCCGCTCAGCAGAGCAACGACGCCGTCCAGCGGCTGATCGAACGCGCGGCCGGTGTCACCGTGCCCGCCGAGGAACGCAGCGAATTCCTCGAGCGGGTCTACCCTCGGCTGCAGCAGCGGCTCACCGTCACCAGCGCCGATGAGTCCGTGACCCTGCCCGAGTTCGAGCCTCCCACCCTGCGCCTGCAGGCCCACTTCCGGCCCGATCACCACCTGCAGCTGGCCTGGAGCTGGCTGTACTTCGACCCGCCGCGCGAAGTGGACCTCGATGACACCGGTGCGCTGCGCGACGCCGAACACGAGGCAACCGTGCTCGCCCAGGCCGTGAGCGTGTGGCCGCGCGCCGCTGCGGCCAGCGACCAGTCGCTCGACGGCGTGGCTGCCGCCCGCTTCTCCGAACACGTCCTGCCACAACTGCGGGCGCTCGATCACGTGCGCGTGGATATCCACGGCGACCGCCCCGACTACCGCGAGCTCACCTCCGCCCCGCACATTGACGTGGGCACGCGCGCCACTCAGAACGACTGGTTCGACCTCGGCGTCCAGGTCACCGTGGACGGCCACGCGCTGCCCTTCGCTCAGCTCTTCACCGCCCTGGTCCAGGGCAAGACCACCCTGATCCTCGCCGACGGCGGCTACCTCGCCCTCGACCACCCCTCCTTCGATCAGCTGCGGGCCTTGCTCTCGGAGGCCGCGACGCTGCAGGAGTGGACCCCGGAGCGCCAACAGGTCTCCACCCACCAGGTCGGGTTCTGGGAGGAGCTCAAGGACCTCGCCGACGAGGTGGAGGAAGATCCGGCCTGGACCGCCGCCGTCGGGAAGCTCGCCAGCTTCGAACGCCTTCCCGACGTCGACGTCCCCGCTGGCCTCGACGCCACCCTGCGGCCCTACCAGCACGACGGTTTCCGGTGGCTGGCGTTCCTGCACAGCATCGGGCTGGGCGGGATTTTGGCCGATGACATGGGGCTCGGCAAGACGGTGCAGACCCTCGCCCTGCTGACCCACGCGCGGGAGCAGGAACCCGACGCCGCCCCGTTCCTGGTGGTGGCGCCGTCGTCGGTGGTGTCCGTGTGGGCCGCCGAGGCCCGCAAGTTCGCCCCGGGGCTCGACGTGCGCGTGGTGGACACCACCGCCCGTAAGCGAGGAACCTCGTTGGCCGCCGAGGCGGAGGGGGCCGACGTCGTCGTGACCAGCTACACGCTGCTGCGGATCGACGCCGCCCAGTACCACGAGCATGCGTGGTCCGGGCTGGTGCTGGACGAGGCGCAGTTCATCAAGAACCGTGCGGCGAAGGTGCACCAGGTGGCCCGCGATGTGCGCGCCCCGTTCCGGCTCGCGATCACCGGCACGCCCATGGAGAACACGCTGTCCGATCTGTGGGCGTTGCTCAACGTCACCGTGCCGGGGCTCTTCCCGAACCACCGGCGCTTCCGCGAAGAGTTCGTGACGCCGATCGAGACGGGCGAGCACCCCGAACGGATGGAACGTCTACGACGCCGGCTGCGGCCCTTCATGCTGCGCCGCTCCAAGGAGCTCGTGGCTAAGGACCTGCCGCCGAAGCAGGAGCAGGTGCTGCACGTCGAGCTCGACAGCGCCCACCGCAAGCTCTACGACCGCGTGCTGCAGCGCGAACGGCGCAAGGTGCTCGGGCTGCTGGACGACATGGACGGCAACCGCTTCACCATCTTCAAGTCGTTGACGCTGCTGCGGATGCTCGCGCTGGCCCCGCAGATCGTGGATGGAGAGTACGCGGGCGTGCCGTCCTCAAAGATGGAGTACTTCCTGGACGAGTTGACGGAGGTCATCGGTGAGGACCACCGCGTGATCGTGTTCAGCCAGTTCACCTCCTTCCTGGGCGCGCTGGGTGAGGAACTCGACGCCATGGGCGTGGACTACGCCTACCTGGACGGCTCCACCCGCCGCCGCGCCGACGTGATCGCCAGCTTCCGCGAAGGCGATGCCCCCGTGTTCTTGATCTCGTTGAAGGCGGGCGGATTCGGGTTGACCCTGACCGAGGCCGACTACGTGTTCCTCATGGACCCCTGGTGGAACCCGGCTGCCGAGGCCCAGGCCGTGGACCGCGCCCACCGCATCGGCCAGGACCGCACCGTGATGGTGTACCGCCTGGTCTCCGAGGGCACGATCGAGGAGAAGGTCCTGGAGATGCAACGCCGCAAGGCCGAGTTGTTCGGGGCGCTCATGGACGAGTCCGACGACTCCGGCGCCGGCGCCTTCACCGAGTCCCTCACCGCCGACGACATCCGCGAGCTGCTCGGCGGGGAGTAGGGGCGGGGGTGATGAGGGAGGTTGGGATGAGGGAGAAGTCCGTCGACCGGGCCAAAGGGGTCCCTTGGGGATGGATTGTTGCCGTCGGATTCGCTGTCGTGGCCGGGGCTGTCATGGCGACGCTGATTCCACCGTTGGTCTGGGATGAGGCGTTTCGGCTTCGCTTCCTGACGTCGGCCGGTTTTGGCGGAATCATGGCTGTCATGGCAGCTGGCATCGCCTTTGGTGCAGCGTGGCTCTCCGCGACAGCAGCAGGCCGACAGGCGCGCGCAGATCGTGAGGAAAGACGCCGGGCAACGCTCAAGGACCAGTGGTGGGAGCGAGCCCAATGGGCGATGGATCAGGTTGTGGCGGGCGATAGACAGGTTGGCTTCGAGGTCCTTGCTGCGCTGGCAGACAGCGAGTGGGCAGATCAGCATGAGGGCGACCTCATCGCCGCTGTAGCTGTGGACGCCACGAGCGCGCAGGAGGTTGTCCACCTAGACAACCCCAGCAACAAGCAGGACACTGGAAAGCACGGGAAGGAGTGCGAAGATGACTCAGGTCGATCCACGCGGCGCGGCCTCGCGAACCGGTTCCGCCGCTGGTCAGGCTAAGGGGCGCCTCTACCGTTCCGTAGCAACGGGGCGCGTCTACTCGCAGGCAGAGCGAACCGCGGCCGCACGTGCCATGGTCGCCGCTGACAAGATTCGAAACGTCCGGACTGATCAGCGCATCATTGACCTGGCAAAAGAATGGAAAGCCAGCTGACCACGGCCGTGCCGAGCGCCGCGGATGGTGTGGCGGCGTGACTGCTTCCGCATCACATCCGGCCAACGACGACGCCGCTCGGTCCAGCCATGATGATCCGACTCGTCGCCCCCTCACCCCCTCCGCTCGCGCCCAGGTGCCACCATTCACCGTGATGAGCATCCTCGGCCGGGTCGCGGAGCTGCGGGCGCAGGGGGTCGACGTCGTGAGCTTGTGCGCGGGGGAGCCCGGTGCGGGCGCGCCGCCGGCCGTCAATGAGGCCGCCGCTGCCCTCCATGCCTCGGGGCAGGCGCTCACGTACTCGCCGTCGCTGGGGATCACGCCGCTGCGGGAGGCGATCGCGGCGCACTATGGCCGCTGGTACGGGCTCGACGTCGGCCCGGAGCAGGTGGCCGTCACCACGGGGTCCTCCGGTGCCTTCATGCTTGGGTTCCTCGCCGCGTTCGAGGCTGGTGATCGCGTTGCGCTGGCACGCCCCGGCTACCCCGCCTACCGCAATATCCTCAGTGCCATGGGCTGCGAGGTCGTCGAGCTCGACGCCGGCCCCGCGTCCCGGCATCAGCCCACCGTCACCCTGCTGGAGGAGGCCACCGCGCAGCATGGCCCGCTCGCGGGGCTGATCCTCGCCTCGCCCGCCAACCCGACCGGCACCATGGTCACCGCCGCCGAACTCGAGGAGCTGGCGCGGTGGTGTGACGATCACTGCGTTCGCCTGGTCTCCGACGAGATCTACCACGGCATCGTCTACGCGCAGCCCGAGGCTGGCACCGGGGCGGGGGACGAGGCCACGCGCGAGGCCGCGCACGAGGTCACCGACGGGGCGGGCTCGACACCCGCAGCGCAGTCCCGAGGCACGTGTGCCCGCGAGTTCTCCGACTCCGCGATCATCATCAGCTCGTTCTCGAAGTTCTGGGGCATGCCCGGCTGGCGGTTGGGCTGGATGTTGATGCCTGACGATCTGCGCGAGACCGTGGCGGGGCTGGCCGGGTCCGTGGCCCTGTGCCCGCCCGTGGGCCCGCAGCATGCCGCCGTGCAGGCATTCACCGAGGAGTCGCTCGCGTTCTGCGACGCGCAGGTGGCCGAGTTCGCCGCCACCCGAGCCCTGCTGCTAGAGCGGGTGGCGGAGCTGGGCTGGGTCGACGTCGCCCCCGCCGATGGCGCGTTCTACCTGTGGGCGCGGCTGCCCGCGTGGGCGCTCGAGCGATTCGGTGACGCGCTGGGCTACTGCACCGCACTACTGGAGGAGGCCGGTGTGGCGATCACACCCGGGGCCGACTTCGACGCCGTCGCCGGCCCGCAGTGCGTGCGGCTCTCCTTCGCCGCGGGCCAGGGGGCCGTGCGGGAGGCCCTGAAGCGGATCATCGCGTGGCAGGAGCGCCACCAGGACTGAGGCTGCCCCGGCCCCGAACCCCGCGCGCCAGGCACGTGACCCCGGCCCCGCACCCTGACCCCGCGTCCCTCCCTCTCGCTTTGTGTTGAGTTTGATCGGCCTCAAGGTCCCTTGGGCCGACCAAGCTCAACACAAAGCGGAGGGTGGGGGATCCTCGAGGACGTGTTCGGCGCCCAGGACGCCGTCGAGCAGATCGGCCGGCGCCACGTGGGCGCGCCGCATGGCTGAGCTGAGCACCTGCCCGTGCGCCACGATCACCCGGGGCGCACCGGCCACCGCTCGCCGCCCGCGGACCGTGGCCACTAGCGCGCCGAAGGTGACCTCGAGCAGCACCAGTGTGGCGATGCCGATCAGTCCCGCGGCCAGCGTCGGCGGATGCCCGATGATCACGCGTGCGCCCACGGAGCCGATCATGATCGCCACCACCGTGTCGAACGTGGACAGCCCGCTGAGCAACCGCGCACCGAACACGCGCAGGACAACCACGAGCGCAAGGTAAACGGCCACCGCCGAGATCACGACGACGGCGCACCCGCCACAACTCGATCCCCAGATGCTCAAGCAGCATGGCCTGCCATCCCGGGGGTGGATTCATCGTGATGCTCCTCCGTGCTGCGGTGCGTGTGGGACTGAAGCTACTCCGCTGCGCGCGTCGCCCGGTGAATCCGCGGCTGACCGCCCCCTGATGCTGCGAGTGCAGGAGGCCACCGCCCATGCTTGTTGCGAATCGATCGCACTAAGGCTAGTGTCCCGTACTGTTGATTATCGTTCGCAATAACAGAAGAGGCCCCCATGACGCGCTCCCTCGCACCCGCACCCCTGTCACCGCGCCGGACCCGACTGACGGCATCGCTCGCTGTCGCGCTGTTCGCCCTCACCGCCTGCGGCTCGGGCAACGGCGGCGCCCACGACGTGAACCCGAGTGCCGGGTCCGCAAGCTCGGACGCCGGAAGCGCGGCGCCGTCGTCGTCGGTAGAGACCGCAACCACCTCCTCCGTGGCCGCGGCAGACCGGGTGGACCCCACGCAGACCACCGAGGTCGCCTCCGTCAGCCCGCGCGTGTTGCTCTCCCACGATGAGGGCCTCACCCTCCTCGATCCCGCCACCGGCGAGACCGTCCACCGGCAGGAGATCGCCGGCTTCAAGCGCCTCAACAACGCCGGCAATGGCAAGGACGTGTTCGTGACCACCGAGCACGGCTGGGAGGTGTACTCCACCGGCATTCAGCGGCAGGCGCACGGCGACCACCACCACGCCTACGAGTCCGCGCCGGGCATGACCGGCGTGACGTTCCCGGGGGACAAGGCCGGCCACGTGGTCACGCATCACGGGCTGACCACCCTGTTCGCGGACGGCACCGGTGCCATCACCACCTTCGAGTCGGCGCACCTGGACAAGGCCGTCCCGGATCTGATGCCTGTCACCCAAGACACGACGACGACGCACCCCCACCATGGCGTGGCGCTCGAGCTGGCGGACGGTTCGCTGCTGACCACGCAGGGGACCGCGGAGCAGCGGGACACCGTCCAGGTGCTGGACCGGAACTCCGGCGAGGTGAGGGCTGAGACCACGGACTGCCCGGGCGTGCACGGCGAGGCCGCGGCGGCCCCGCGCGAGGGCACGGACGTGGTGGTGCTCGGTTGCGAGAACGGGCCCGTGGTCTACCGTGACGGCGCCTTCCACAAGGTGGAGGTGGGCGAGGGGTATCACCGCAACGGGAATCTGGCGGGCATCGCGTCCTCGCCGATCGTGCTGAGCGACCGGAAGATCGAGGGCAAGAAGCCGGCGGGGGAGACCGAGCGGCCGACGTCCGTAGCGCTGATCGACTCGCGGGACGCGTCGATGCGGGTGGTGGAGCTGGGATCGTCGTACTGGTTCCGCTCGCTGGGCCGCGCGGAGGATGGCTCGGCGGTCGTGCTGACTTATGACGGCGAGGTGAACGTGATCGACGAGGAGACCGGGGAGGTCACCGCTGAGATCCCGGCGATTGACGCGTGGCAGGAGAAGGCGGAGTGGCAGCAGCCTGGGCCGATCCTGAAGGTGTCCGGGTCTACCGCGTACGTGACGGACGCCGAGAATCGGAAGCTCGTGGTCGTGGACCTTGCGTCCGGGACGGTGGAGCGGGAGGTGGAGTTGGAGTTCGCGCCGGTGGAGATGGCCGTGGTGACCGGCGAGCCGGAGTCGACGGCGGGTGCTGCGGGTGCTGCAGGTGGGGGTGCTGCGTCGGGCGACGGGCATGGCGGACATGGTGAGCACGAGGGTCGTGACGAGCATGAGGGGCACGAGGATCACGAGAATCACGAGGAT
>JAUNTT010000002.1 GCA_030538555.1 Micrococcus sp. | reverse complement strand
GGACGCGTATCCTCCTGTCCAGTGCTGCGAGAACCGCAGCATGAACACCCACCACCACCGGGCCGTTCACCACGAACCGCGAAGAGCCGGTTTGCTACTCCTTAGGTATCTACTTGCTCGACGGCGGGAGCGTGCCGTCGCGAGTATCGGTGGTCACGTCGCCGAGGTTCGGATGATGGGGATGTACACTGAATCTATGCGTATCGGCATTTTGACAGAGCATGATTCGGCGTCGTGGAGTGAGCAGTTCCTGCGTGGAGAGCGGTCATCTCCGCTGCCCTACGGCATTGACTACCTGAGGAGCCAAGGTCATCTGTTGGACGTCGTTCCGGCTGTACCTGCTCCGCGGCAGCTGCGGGTCAAGTTCGATCACAGGGCGGGGTTTCCCTTGTTCAAGGGTCTCAACCTGCCGCACATCAGGCGATACGATGTGGTTATTGCACTACTTGAGACGCAGGCTTTTGCATACGCAAACATTCGAGCGTACGCTTCGTCTCTAGGATTGCCACCACTGGTTACGCTTGAGTGCTGGCTTGCCGATGACATTGTACGTGCTGATTCTGCGGAACAGAATAAGCTAGTCTCTCGGGCGGCCAGGCTGGGTTTGATCCTTTCCTTGTCGAAGAATCAGACATCGGTTCTGCGTGCAGCGGGCATTTCCAACGAGTCAACGATGACCGTTCCGTTCGCTGTTTCTGGTGACTACTTCACCCCAGGGGTGGGGGATGCACGGGCACGGGAGATCTTGGGTGACGCCCAGGTGGTCTTCGTCGGCCAGGACCGCGGACGCGACTTTAAGACCTTTTTGGCGGCCATGGCCATGCTGGACGGCGAGGTGAAAGCGGTGATGATCACCCAGCCACATCTTCTCGCCGGCGTTGCTGTTCCCGCAAACGTCCGGGTTTATGGCCGCGTTACGGCTGCTGAGTATCGCAGCCTCCTGCAGATCGCTCCCGTAGTTGCCGTCCCCACTTTCGAGTTGACCTACCCGACCGGACAGTCGGTGGCGCTGGAAGCGGCCGTGAGTGGTGCACCGATTGTCGTCACGAGCACGCCCGCAATGCGGGAGTACATTGCGCCGTCCGATGCTGAAATGCCTGCCGTCGGCGACGTGGCGGGGCTTGCGCAGGCTATTGCGTCGACTCTTGTCCATCGTGTGCGTTCAGCTCAGCGTGCGTCTGCGTTGCGTAGCCGTGTTCTCAAGGAGTTCAACAGGGAGACAATGTGGAAGCCCGTCGCCGAGGCAATTGCTCGTGGTTGACTTGCCCGTAAGCGAACGACGCGCGAGCGAAACCCCGTCGCAATACAAGCCCCGCGGCTCTGGGAAACCCTTGAGTGAAGCAGACCTACCGTCGCGCTCGTCCACGGAGGAAAAGTCCGGCCGCAAGCGTCGCCTCGAGTTTCCGCCCGCGCCCGAGCCGCTGGCTGTTCCCGTGGTGGACAACCACACGCACCTTGACTTCCGTGATGGACTCGTCCACGTGACGCCCACTCAGGCCATGGACGCCGCTGCCGAGGTAGGGGTGCGCGGCGCCGTGCAGGTGGGCTGCAACGTCGAGGCGGCCCGCTTCACCATTGAGGCCATTGAGGCCGAGCCCCGCCTGTTGGGTGCTGTGGCCATTCACCCCAACGACGCCGCCCGGCTGGCCGAGGGTGGCGAGCTGGATGCTGCGCTGCGGATCATTGAGGTTCTCGCGGCCCACCCGCGCGTCCGCGCGGTGGGGGAGACCGGCCTCGACTACTTTCGCACCCAGGACGAGGCGGGCCACGCCGCCCAGCAGGACGCCTTCCGCTGGCACATCCGCCTCGCCCGCGCCCTCGGCAAGGCCCTGCAGATCCACGATCGCGACGCCCACGACGACGTGGTGCGCATCCTCCTGGAGGAGAGTAAAGAGCACGGGCTGCCCGAGCACGTGGTGTTCCACTGTTTCTCCGGCGGAACGGCGCTCGCCGAGATCTGCAATGAGCACGGCTGGGCCATGTCCTTCGCCGGACCGGTGACCTTCGCCGCCAACCACGAGCTGCGCGACGCGGTGCGGATCGCGCGCGAGGACCTGCTCCTCGTCGAAACGGACGCGCCATTCTTGACGCCGCACCCCTACCGCGGTCGGCCCAATGCGCCGTACCTGGTGCCGCTCACGCTGCGGCGCATGGCCGAGGAGCGCGGCACCGACGTGGACGCGCTGGCCCACGCGGTCAACGCCACCACGACGCGGATCTACGGCGAGTTCTAGCGGGCTGTGCCCACCTCAGCCGGCCTGGCCGCGGCCGTTCGTTGTGGCTCCTTCTGCTCCAGACTCGGTAGCACACTCACCGCGGCCGCCGACGCCTCAGCGCCGCTCACCGGGGCCGTCGACGTGTCCGGGGCGTAGCGCGCCCACTGGGCCGCGCGGGCCAACAGCACGTAGGCGTCGGTCTGAGTCGGGTCCCGCTGCGCCCATCGCGCAGCGCGCTCGGCCTCCGTCTCGACCACACCCGCGCCAGCAAGTCCGGCGGGAGCCGCCACACCCGAACGGCGGGCGGTGTCCACGCACTCCTGCCAGGCAGCGAGAATCCGTGACCGTTCCTCATCGGGTCCGTCCCACGGGCCCTCGAGCCGACGACGGCGGCGACGGGCCCGCCACCAGTGGGGGCCGAACACGATCGCCGCGATCACGGCCAGCGCGAGCAGCACTGCCAGCACGGTGAGCAGGATGGGGAGGGTGCCGCTGTCCGAGGATGACGCAGTCTCCTCACCGCTCGGGCTGGTCGCCGCAGGATCCGGGGAGGGGCTGGCAGCGGCCGTCGGGCTCTCCGGGGCCGTGGGAGCAGGGGAGGGCGACGCCGTCGGGCTCGGCGAGGCCGTAGGAGTCGCGGTGGGTTCAGTGGTGGCCAGTGCGGAACTCGCATACGTCGGGGCTGCGGCCACACCGGCGGTGGGCTCGAAGGGGATCCACCCGACGCCGGGGAAGTACACCTCCGGCCAGGCGTGCGCGGAGTCCGTGGGCACGGGCACAGCCTGCCCGGCGGGCCCGGGCACGGGCGCGTAGCCGACGGCGACGCGCGTCTGCATGCCGAGGGACTCGGCCATCATGGCGAAGGCCGAAGCGAAGTGGATGCAGTAGCCGCTGCGCTGGGTCAGGAACGTCTCGGTCAGCTCGAGGCCGGTCCCGTCAAAGCCTGCCTCGACCGGGGTATCCAGGGAGTACGTGAACTCGGCCGAACGCAGCCACGCCTGCAGCGCGACGGCACGGTCCCAGTGCGACGTCGCCCCGGCGGTGACCTCGGCGGCCGTCTCCGGGATGCTGGTCTGGCTCAGACCGGCGAGGTTGGCCTCGGACGTCGCCGGAACGGGCTGCTGTCCCGTGCCGATGCCCTGGTTGATCAGCTGACTCATCTCGTCCGGGTCGGAGGGGATGACCTGCTCGATCATGGTGAGCTCCGCAGACAGCGGGCGTCCGGGATCACGCAGCACAGCGGCGTCGGGCAGCAGAGCGGTCCAGTTCGACTCGGCGCGCGGCACGGCCACGACGTTGTTGGGAACGGGCAGCCAAGCCGCGGCGAAGTCTTCCACGGTGATGGTCACGGGTGCGCTGCCGGCCAGCAGCCCGAGGCTGGGGAACTCGAGCTGGCCGCCGTTGCTGCTCGGCTCCATCCCGGCCTCAGCGTTGACGCTCGGGTCTCGCCGCAGCTGCCACACCGGCGAGTACAGATCCTCCACCACACCGCTGCGCAGGTAGCGGCCGCGCCCGTCGTCGGCGGTCACGGAGATCCCGGTCGGACCGGGCTCCAGGCGCAGGTCCTCCTTGAGGTCCATCTCCGCCCCGACCAACGACGCCGTCCCCCCACCGCCGGTGGTGACGCGCTGGCCCTCCGGCAGCAGGCCATCACGCAGCACCGGCAGGGTAGCGACCGTCAGGGCCAGGACACCGACGGCCGCGGCCGCGGTGAGGGCCGAGGCGAGTCCCACGCCGACTCGCTCTGGCGGCCGCACCACCATGACCAGCGCGAGCCAGGCGAGGGCGGCCACGAGCAGGGCGGGAAGGGGTGTGGAGCCTGCCGTGACCACCGCGCCCACGGTGATCAGCACCGCGGCGGGGAGTCCGGCGGTGAAGGGTCGGGCCAGAGGGTGGGCCAGCAACAGGGTGATGAGGGTGGCCAAGGCCAGGGCGATCGCCGTGACCGCGATGAGCGCGGGAGTCGGCTCGAGCGGCGGCACGGATTCCGCCACCAGGGGGCCGAGGGGCTGGAAGTCGCTGACGACGGCATCCCAGGTGGACGGCGTCGGGACCACGCCACCGAGCAGCGTGTCGGCCCACGCGCCACGCAGCCCCATCACGGTCGCCGCGAGCACGCCGAGCACGGCGCCGACGGCGGCCGCGGTGTCCGCGGCCTGAGGTCGCCACCACGCGCCCAGCGCCATGATGACGGCCCAGACCACCCCGAGAGCGATGCTGGGAGCCATCGCCGCGGCCCACCAAGGGTCGCTGAACAGGGCGTCCAAGGCGAAGCTGGCGGCGCCCACGATGGCCAGGCCCAGGACGGCGATCAGTCCAATCCGCAGAAACCTCATGCCTCGAGCACCTCCCACCCGGCGGCCTGCCAGGCGGTACGGGCGGGGTCCTCGGCGTCCAGCAGCACCGCGAGGGCTCGTCCGCGCGGTGCGCTCGGCACCGGTCCGTCTCCTCCGTGTGCCACGGCCACGATCACCTCGGCCGTGGGCACCTGCGCCTGGGCGGCGTCGATCTGCCACGGCGAGCCCGTGCCGGGTGCTCCGAACGCCTGGAGGCCGAATCGCGCCCGCGCACCAGCACCGTGCACCTGGGCGGCACCCGTGTGGTCTGTGCACCACACCGAGACGGGGCTCGTGGACTCCACCAGCTCCGCCAGGGCCAGCGCCGTGCTCAGTCGCTGTTCGAGGGCGATGTCACTGACGCGCTCGCCGCCGCCCGGGTGGGGCCATTGGTCCGCGGCCGGGATGTGGAGATCGACGACGATCAGCACATCGGCATGGTCCTCCGGCTCTTCGGCGCGCACCATCAGCCGACCCGCGCGCGCTGTGGCTGCCCAGTGAACCCGGTGCAGACTGTCACCGGTGGAGTGCTCGCGCAGGCCCACGTCGTCGGGGCGCGGCGTGCGGATCGCGGCCGCGCTCGCCGTGACCTGCGCGCGCATCTGACGCGCCAGGCTGCCGGGCAGCGTGGCCAGGGCGGGTCCGACGTGGACGCGGACGCCGGGCTGCAGGCGCACCTGCGCGCGTCCTCGCCACAATCCCAGCGGGCCGGGCTGAAGGGTCCGCAGGTGGTCCACCGTGCTGACGCCACGCCACTCGGGTTCCAGGGTGACCTGCGTTGGGGCACCGGATGCTTCGGGTGTCGCCGTCGCGGCGGCCCAGGAGCCAGCGGCCACCGGGTCCTTGCGCGCAGCAGTGGCAACGCCGGGCATCGACGCTGTGAGCTCGGGGGCGAGGCGGACCTCCACGGCGCCGCGGAGCCCGTCGACCGGCCACCGCACGTCCAGGGTCGTGCCGCGGGGATGAGGGTGTCGAGCGTCCGTCCCACCGCTGACGCGCAGGTGACGGGCGTGCTCGCGCAGCCGCCGTCCGGTCTGCCAGGTCAGCGCTGCGGTGGCCAGCGCGCTGAGCAGGACCAAGGCCAGGAGAAACAGGCCGAGGGCGAGCGCCTCACGCCGTCCGAGCACGGGTCCGGCCACCGCCAGGGCCACACCCGCGATGGTGAGGCCGACGGCTTCCAGGCGCGGACGCACATTCCACCGCAGGGTGCTGGAGCGCTCGGACGGGAGGGCTGCGTTCATCGACGACGGCGTGTGGGCGAGTCGGCCGCGGACGGGCCGGGGACGGTGGTGAGGACGTCGTCGACCACAGCCACCGCCGCGTCGGTGGCGGCCTGTCCCACGCCGGAGGTGTCCAGGAGCAGGCGGTGCGCGAGGACGGCGACGGCCACGGCGCGGACATCGTCGGGCACCGTGTAGTCCCGTCCGTTCAGGGCGGCCTCCGCGCGCGCGGCGGCGGCCCACTGCACCACCGAACGGGGGCTGGCGCCCACGCGGACGGCCGAGTGCGAACGCGTGGCCCGGGCGAGATCCACGAGGTAGCGCCGCAGCGGCTCGGTGAGGGCGACCTGGCGCACGCTGGCCTGCAGGGCAGAGAGTGTGGTCACGTCGATCACCGGCGCGATCGCGGTGTCGTGGGACTCGCCCAGGCTGTGGTGGGCCAACATCTGGACCTCGGCGTCGGCGTCGGGGTATCCCAGCGAGATGCGGGCCAGGAAGCGATCGCGCTGGGCCTCGGGCAGGGGGTAGGTGCCGTGAGAGTCCAGCGGATTCTGGGTGGCGACCACCATGAAGGGTTCGGGGAGGCGATGGGAGACGCCGTCGACGCTGACACGGTGCTCCTCCATGGCCTCGAGCAGGGCGGCCTGCGTCTTGGCGGAGGCACGGTTGATCTCGTCCGCGATCACGATGTGCGCGAAGACCGGTCCGGGACGGAACTCGAAGTCGTGGCGATCCTGATGGAAGACCGAGACGCCGGTGATGTCCGCGGGCAGCAAGTCCGGGGTGAACTGAATGCGGTGCACCTGGCCACCGACCGCAGCGCCAAGGCTGCGCGCCAGCAACGTCTTCCCGACGCCGGGCACGTCCTCCAGGAGCAGGTGCCCACCAGCCAGGAGCACGAGGGTGGCCGTGCGCACCGCCTTGGGCTTGCCGTCCAGCGAGGAGGAGACCCGCTCCATGACGGCGTCGGTATAGCTCGTGAACTCGGGCGAACCAGGATGCACGGTGGGGTCTCTTTTCGTCTTGCACGGGAACCACGCACGGCAAGGGCGTGGCGGTGAATGCCAGTCTCGCACTCTCAACGGGCTCGCACTCGCGTTCGGATCGCCAGCCGCTGGCCTCAGCGTAGGCAGATCCGCTGAAGTGATCCTGAGAGCCCAGGACGGGGCGTGCGGCGTTCGTCACCTTTTCTTTCCCCACCTGTTACGGAACCGTTATGTTGAGAGCATGACTTCCACTCTTTCGCCCTCGCTGTCGCGCGCCCAGGTACGCCGCCCTCGCGTTCTGGCCTGCGTTGCCGCCTCCGCGGCGGCAGCACTGGCGATCGCCGGCGTGAGCGTCGCCGGCCACTCGGAGTCCGCTCCGGCGGCCCAGTCTCAGGACGTCCGGGTGGACCGCGTCTCCGAGACGCAGGCCTCCGCTGAGACCTCCGAGGCTCTGTTCCAGGGGGTGGCCGCCGCCCTGGCCGCAGCGCAGACGGGGTCGACCTCCGCGGCCGCCGCCCTCACGAGCGCCGGCGAGACCGTCCAATCTGCCGAGCGCACGGCAGCAGAGCAGCGCGCCCAGGCGGAGGCCGCTCGCGAGGCTGAGGCCGACGCCGAGCGCCAGGCTGCTCAGGAGCGTGCTGCGCAGCAGGCCGCGGCACAGCGGCAGGCCGAGCAGGCGGAGACCAACCGGCAGGCCGCCGTGGAACAGGCGGCTGCCGAGCAGGCCGCCCAGCAGCGGGAGCGTCAGGTGGCCGTCGAGCGCACCGCCGCCACGCAGCCCGCCCCGGCCTCGACTGGCGGCGCCTGGGATGCCCTCGCGCAGTGCGAATCCCACGGCAACTGGTCCATCAACACCGGCAACGGCTTCTACGGCGGCCTCCAGTTCTCGCTGAGCTCATGGCAGGCCGTGGGCGGCACCGGCTACCCGCACCAGGCCTCGAAGGCCGAACAGATCCGTCGCGGTGAGATGTTGCGCGCCCAGCAGGGCTGGGGTGCGTGGCCGTCCTGCTCGCGCACGCTCGGCCTTCGCTGACCTCATCGGGTCCGTTGTCCACGGCCGCGATCTCCGGTGCCGAGCGGCCGATAGGATCGTGACCATGCCCCCATCCCCTGAGCCGTCCCCTGCCGAGACACCCTCGGCGGCGCTGCTCAGTGCCGCGGACATTCGGCGCATCGCCGCCGAACTGGACCTGCGCCCCACCAAGCAGTGGGGGCAGAACTTCGTGATCGATCCGAACACCATCCGGCGGATCGTCGCGGCCGCGGAGCTGACCCGCGATGATCACGTCCTCGAGATCGGACCGGGCCTGGGGTCCCTGACGCTCGGCCTGTTGGATGCCGCGGCGGCGGTGACCGCTGTGGAGATCGACCCCGTCACCGCCGCCCGGCTGCCGGAGACGGTGGCTCAGTTCCGCCCGGACCGCGGCGACGCACTGTCCGTGCTCCACGCGGATGCGCTGCGCATCACGGCCGACGAACTCGATGCCGCCCGCCCCGCGGCCGCGGCCACCGCACCCACAGCCCTCGTGGCCAATCTGCCCTACAACGTGGCCGTCCCCGTGCTGCTCCACGCGCTCGAGACCCTGCCCACGCTGCGCACCGGGCTCGTCATGGTCCAGGAGGAAGTGGCGGATCGCCTCGCCGCGGCACCCGGCTCACGCACCTACGGTGTCCCCTCCGCCAAGGCCACCTGGTACGCCGAGGTGCGCAAGGCCGGCACCATCGGCACCCAGGTCTTCTGGCCCGCCCCTCGCATCCACTCCGGTCTCGTGGCCTTCACCCGCCATGACGCGCCGCCGTCGCAGGCCAGCCGAGAGGCCGTCTTCGCGGTGATCGACGCGGCCTTCGCCCAGCGGCGCAAGACCCTGCGTGCCGCACTGGCCACGTGGGCGGGCAGCCCCGCCGCCGCCGAGGAGCTGCTGCGTACCGCCGAGGTGGACCCGCAGGCCCGGGGCGAAGCCCTGCACGTCAGCGACTTTGCACGCATCGCCGCCGCACGAGAGGCGGGCGCATGATGCACGGCTCTGCACCGCACCGCACCGACGTCCACAGCGACGTCGGCCGGCGTCACGTCACCGTCACCGCACCGGGCAAGGTCAACGTCTCCCTGCGGGTGGGCCCGGTGCGCCCAGACGGTTATCACAACGTCGCCAGCGTGTACCTCGCCGTCAACCTGCAGGAGACCGTCACGGCCATCGCTCGCACGGACGAGCAGATCACCGTCGGGCCCTCGCACCGCCACGTCAGCAGCATCTCCCTAGACTCCGTCCCGTGGGACGAGTCAAATCTCGCACACCGCGCTGCGGTGCTCCTGCGCGAGCGCCTGGGCCTGGACCCCGCGCGGCACGGCGTGGACCTGGAGATCGCCAAGCAGGTGCCCGTGGCCGGTGGCATGGGCGGGGGCTCGGCGGACGCCGCCGCGGCGCTGGTCGCCTGCTCGCAACTCTGGGAGACTGGACTCAGCCGCTCTGAGCTCGCAGATATCGGTGCCACCCTGGGCGCCGACGTGCCGTTCGCGGTGATCGGAGGCGCCGCCGTCGGGTTGGGGACCGGGACCGAACTGACCCCGGTGGCCGCACGCCGACCCGTGCACCTCGTGCTGGTTCCCGCCGCCGGTGGGCTATCCACGCCTCACGTCTTCGGCACCCTGGACACGCTGCGCGAGCAGGGCGAGGCGCCCCTCCGCTGGGCGCCCGAGGGCCATCAGCTGGCCGATCTGCCGAGCACCCCGCCCGTGAATCAGGACGTGGTCCGTGCCCTGGCCTTCGCCGATCCGCTCGAGCTGGCGACGTCGGTGGACAATGACCTGCAGCTGCCCGCTGTGTGCCTGTTCCCCGAGCTCTCCGACGTCCTCGATCTCGGTCTGGACGAGGGAGCCCTGGCCGGCATGGTCTCCGGGTCCGGACCCACCCTGCTCTTCATCGCTCAGGACGCGCACGACGCCGAACGCGTCGCCTCCGCCATCCGGGAGCGCACCGGCATCGACGCTCTGCCTGTGCACGGGCCCGTTCCGGGAGCCACCGTGCTTTAAGCGGCGCGGCACGCTGATCAGCCCCGTGTTCGGTCCCGCCCACAGCCCGGCCCTCCTGTCTCACCCCACGACCTCAAGGACGTGAACCTTCCTTTATGGCACATCTGCTCGGCGCCGAGAACATCGGCATCTCCTTCGGCACCCGCACGGTCCTCGAGGGGCTCTCCCTCGGTGTGGATGAGGGCGACCGCATCGGCCTGGTGGGACGCAATGGCGATGGCAAGTCCACGCTGATGCGCATCCTCGCCGGCCTCCAGGACCCGGACACCGGACGCGTCACCCGCCGCAGCGGCGTGCAGGTCGGTGTCCTCGATCAGCGCGACGATCTGCAGCCGGAGCACACGGTCAAGCAGGCCGTCGTCGGGGACGTGGACGATCACGTGTGGGCGTCGCATGCGAGCGTGCGCGATGTGCTCGAGGGTCTGCTGGTGGGCATGGACCTCGAACAACCGGTGCAGGGTCTCTCCGGCGGACAGCGCCGCCGCGTGGCGCTGGCCGCGCTGCTGGCCGGCGACCATGACGTGCTCTTCCTCGACGAGCCCACCAACCACCTGGACGTGGAGGGGGTGGCGTGGCTCGCCCGGCACCTCCAGGCCCGCTGGCGCGCCGACGCCGGGGCGCTCGTGGTGGTGACCCACGACCGCTGGTTCCTGGACACCGTGTGCACCCGCACGTGGGAGGTCCATGACGCCACCGTGGACCCCTTCGACGGCGGTTACGCGGCCTGGATCCTCGCGCGCGCCGAGCGCTCGCGGCAGGCGGCCGTCACCGAGCAGAAGCGGCAGCAGCTGATGAAGAAGGAACTCGCGTGGCTGCGCCGCGGCGCCCCCGCGCGCACCGCCAAGCCCAAGTTCCGGATCGAGGCCGCGAACGCGATCATCGCCGACGTTCCCGCACCGCGTGACTCCGTCTCCCTGGCCAAAATGGCCACCGCGCGGCTGGGCAAGGACGTCTTGGATCTGGAGAACGTCTCGCTGAGTGTGGGGGAGCGCACCCTGCTGGACCGCGTCACGCTGCGCCTGGCGCCGGGCGAGCGGCTCGGCATCGTCGGCGTCAATGGCGCGGGCAAGTCCACGCTCGTCAAGCTGTTGGACGGGCGGCTGACGGCGGACTCCGGCCGCGTGAAGCGGGGCAAGACCGTGGTCACGGCGACCCTGACTCAGGACGTCGCCGAGCTAGATGAGGTGTCTCACCTCCGGGTGGCCGAGGTCATGGCGCGCGAGGGAACGAGCTTCCAGGTGGGGGACAAGGAGATGTCCTCCGGCCAGCTGCTGGAGCAGCTCGGCTTCGGGCCGCAGCGGCAGTGGACGGCTGTCTCGGAGCTGTCCGGCGGCGAGCGACGCCGCCTGCAGCTGTTGCGCCTGCTGGTCGGTGAGCCCAATGTGCTCTTCCTGGATGAGCCCACCAACGATCTCGACACCGACACCCTGGCCGCCATGGAGGATCTGCTGGACTCGTGGCCCGGGACACTGGTGGTCATCTCCCATGACCGCTACCTCCTGGAACGCATCACCGATCACCAGGTCGCCCTGCTCGGCGATGGTCAGGTCCGCGGCCTGCCCGGAGGGGTGGATCAGTACCTCGAGCTGCGAGAGGCCATGACGCGCGGCACGGACACGTTGTCCGTGCTGGCGACGGGTGCGGTGGATCAGCGAACCGAGGCGTCCACGAATGCCGCTTCCGAGGCCGGTCCGAGCCCAGCCCAGCGACGTCAGGCGCGCAAGGACATGGCCCGGTGGGAGCGGCATCTGGAGCGGCTGCGCACCGAGCATGAACAGCTCCAGGAGCAGCTCGCGGCCTTGGGTGAGCAGGGTGACTTCGCGGCGATGACGCCGGTGACGGCGCGGCTCAACGAGGTGGACAGCGAGCTCGAAGTGGCCGAAGAGGCGTGGCTCGAGGCCGCTGAGCTCGGCGACGACTAGCCCGGGCGGCGCCCACAGAGACGAGCCTCACGCGCTCGACCATGGCTGAAGCCACGAGCATCGACCTACAATGGTCGAACGCTCGAGTGATGGATCAGTGGTGGACTGAACCACTCACACATCCGCACTGGGGTGGATGGACCCGTCATCCCCGGCAGCGAAGTGAGGTCATCGCCGTGGCATCTGCCCTGCATGAGGCGCGGCACGCGCCCCGCCCCCACCTCGCCCCGGAGGAGGAAGCGCAAGCCGACACTGTGAGCCGCTCGGGCGCCGGGAGTTCAGGCTCGGGGAGCTCGCCCGCCCCAGCCCGGACCCGTCTGTTGGGCACCGACTGGCACGCCGGCATTCCCCGCCTGCTGACGATCGTGGACGCGGTCATCATCCTGGCCGCCATGTTCACCGCCGAACTCATCCGCTTCGGCACCGTGGCCGCACCCCTGCCCGGCAGCGAATGGCTCAACTACACCCTGCTCTCCATCGGCCTGTCCGTGGGGTGGGTGCTCACGCTGGGCATTGTGGCCTCGCGCGACATCCGCGTCTTCGGCGTGGGCACCGAAGAGTACAAGCGCGTCATCAAGGGCGCCCTGTACTTCTTCGGACTGGTCGCGATCGTCTCCTACGCCGCAGGCATCGAGACCGCGCGCGGTTACGTGGCCGTCGCCTTGCCTCTGGGTCTGGCCGCGCTGCTGCTGGGCCGCTTCATCACCCGCGGCTGGATCGCGCGACGCCGAGCCCAGGGCCACTACCGGCGCAAGCTCCTGCTCGTCGGCGGCACCCGTGCTGTGGCTCACCTCCACGAGGTGGTCACCTCGGAGGCTGGCGCTGGCTACGAGCCCGTGGCGGCCGTCCTTCCCGGCTACAAGCCCAAGGGCCGTGACTACCTTCCCATCCCGGTGGAGACCGGCGACATCACGGTGCAGGACGTGACCGCCCTCGCGGATCGCCTGGGTGCCGAGGCCATTGCCCTGACCGGTGGACACCCGTTCGTCCCGGCGGAGATCCGCCGCCTGGGCTGGGATCTCCAGGACCGGCACATTTCCCTGATCATGGCGCCGGAGCTCGTGGACATCGCTGGCCCGCGCATCCACATGCAGCCGCTGGCCGGCCTGCCACTGATCCACGTGCGCACCCCGCGGCTGTCCCGGGGCAAGGCCTTCACCAAGCGCGTCTTCGACATCCTGCTCGCGGGCGTGGGTCTCGTGCTCATCTCTCCGCTGCTGCTGCTGGTGGCGCTCGCCGTCCGCTTGGATAGCAAGGGTCCCATCCTGTTCCGGCAGGAGCGCGTGGGGCTGCGCGGCGAGCACTTCACGATGCTCAAGTTCCGCTCGATGGTGGCCGATGCCGAGCAGATCAAGCAGACCCTGACCTCGGACGGCGGCGGGGACAATGTCCTGTTCAAGATGAAGAACGATCCCCGCATCACCACAGTGGGTGCGTTCATCCGCCGCACCAGCATCGATGAGTTGCCCCAGTTGCTCAATGTCCTGCGCGGGGACATGTCTCTGGTGGGTCCTCGCCCGCACCTGCCGCATGAGGTGGAGCAGTACGAGGAGCACATCCACCGCCGCTTCATGGTCCAGCCCGGGATCACCGGACTGTGGCAGGTGTCCGGTCGCTCCAACCTGGACTGGGAGGACGCCGTGCGCCTGGACCTCTACTACGTGGAGAACTGGTCCCTGTTGGGCGACATCGTGATCCTGGGCCGCACTGTCCGCGCCGTCAGTGCGGCCGACGGCGCGTACTGACGCCCCAGCCGCCGCCTTTGCTCCCCGCCGCGCCTGCGGTGGGGTGACGGGGTTGTGGAACAATGAGATCTCGTTGTCTCGACCCGCTGTGCACGCCTGCGCGTGACGGACGGGCAGGTCAACGCTCCGCCCTGGTGTAATGGCAGCACGCCGGCCTTTGGAGCCGTGCAGTCTAGGTTCGAATCCTAGGGGCGGAACGCCGCGCAGCAGTGCGCGCACCGCCACGTCAGCCGCAGCAGGAGCGCCCATCCCATGACTGAGCACCACGCCCCCCGTCCCGCCGCCGTCATCGTCCTCGCCGCTGGCAAGGGGACGCGGATGAAGTCCACGACGCCGAAGGTCATGCACCCCATCTGCGGTCGCTCCCTGGTGGGCCACGCGCTGCATGCCGCCGCGTCGCTGGATCCCGAGCACTTGGTGGCCGTGGTCCGCCACGAGCGGGATCGGGTGGCCGCGCACATCGAGGAGATCATCCCCGGCATCCAGATCGCGGATCAGGACCACGTCCCGGGTACCGGTCGCGCTGTGGAGGTCGGCCTGGACGTGCTGCCGAGCGACCTCGAGGGCACCGTCGTCGTGACGTATGGCGATGTCCCGCTGCTCACTCCCGAGACCCTGGCGCGTCTGGTGCAGACGCACGAGGACGAGGACAACGCCGTGACGGTGCTGACCGCCACGCTCCAGGACGGCACCGGGTATGGGCGCATTGTGCGCGATGCCGCGGGCATGGTGGAGCGCATCGTCGAGCACAACGATGCCGTCGCTCACGAGGAGAAGACGGGCGACGCCTCGTTTCTCGAGATCACGGAGATCAACTCCGGCATTTACGCCTTCGACGCCGCCCTGCTGCGCCGCACCCTTCCGAACGTGTCGACGAACAACGAGCAGAAGGAGAAATACCTCACCGATGTGCTCGGCATGGCCCGGGCCGAGGGCGGCCGCGTCGCCTCGATGGACACGGACGACGTCTGGGAGGTGGAGGGCGCCAATGACCGCCAGCAGCTCTCCGAATTGGGCCGCCAGCTGAACGCTCGCACCCTGCGTCACTGGATGACGGAGGGTGTCACGTTCGTGGACCCGGCCTCCGCGTGGGTGGACGTCGAGGTGAAGCTGAGCAACGACGTCACCATCAAGCCCGGCGTGCAGCTGCACGGCACCACGGTGGTGGACACGGACGCGGTCATCGGCCCGGACACCACGCTCACGGACACACGCGTGGGTCGCGGCGCCACCGTCAAGCGCAGCGACGCCACCGGAGCCGTCATCGGCGAGGGCGCCACCGTCGGCCCCTTCACCTATCTCCGCCCCGGCACCCAGTTGGGCGTGGACGGCAAGATCGGCGCGTTCTACGAGACGAAGAACGTGGTCATCGGCGATCGCGCGAAGCTCTCCCACCTCGGTTACGCCGGGGACGCCGAGATCGGTGAGGGCACCAACATCGGCTGCGGCAACATCACCGCCAACTACGACGGCGTCAACAAGCACCGCACCGTCATCGGCGCCCACGTGCGCACCGGCTCCAACACGGTCTTCACCGCTCCGGTGACGGTCGGCGATGGCGCCTACACCGCGGCCGGTGCGGTGATCCGGGAGGATGTCCCGGCCGGTGCCCTGGCCATGAACAAGGTGGAGCAGCGCACCATCGAGGGCTGGGTGCCGGGCAAGCGTCCAGGCACCGCTTCGGCGGCCGCGGCCGAGGCCGCGGGTCAGGCCTGAGCGCCACTAGGATGATTCTGGACTCGTCACTCGCGAACGTACAAGGGAGCATCATGACCGAACTGAGCCGTAGCGAAGACAAGCGCCTTGTCTTGACGAGTGGCCGCGCGCACCCGGAGCTGGCGCAGCAGATCGCCGAGGAGCTGGGCACCGAGCTGCTGCCCATGAGCGCCTACGACTTCGCCAACGGGGAGATCTACGTTCGCTCCGGTGAATCGGTGCGCGGCAAGGACGTGTTCGTCATCCAGGCGCATCCCGCTCCGCTGAACAACTGGCTCATGGAGCAGCTCATCATGATCGACTCGATGAAGCGCGCCTCCGCCCGCCGGATCACCGTGGTCTCGCCGTTCTATCCCTACGCCCGCCAGGACAAGAAGGGCCGGGGCCGCGAGCCCATCTCGGCGCGCCTGGTCGCGGACCTCTACCAGGCCGCCGGTGCCTCGCGCCTGATGAGCGTGGACCTGCACACCGCCCAGATCCAGGGCTTCTTCGACGGTCCCGTGGACCACCTCTTCGCCATCCCGCTGCTGGCCGATTACATCCGCGGCAAGCTCTCCGGGGAGGACATCACGGTGGTCTCCCCGGATACGGGCCGCGTGCGCGTGGCCGAGCAATGGGCCGACCGCCTGGGTGGCGTGCCGCTGGCGTTCGTCCACAAGTCACGCGATCTCACCGTGCCCAACCAGGCAGAGTCCAAGACCGTGGTCGGCGACATCAAGGATCGCGTCTGCGTGCTGATCGACGACATGATCGACACCGGCGGCACGATCGCCGGCGCAGTTCGCGTGCTCAAGGACGCCGGGGCCAAGGACGTCATCATCGCCGCCACCCACGCCGTGTTCTCCGATCCGGCCGCCCAGCGTCTGGCCGAGTGCGGCGCCCGCGAAGTGGTGGTGACCAACACGCTGCCCATCCCGGACGAGAAGCTCTTCGACAACCTCACGGTGCTCTCGATCGCCCCGCTGATCGCCCGCGCCATCCGCGAGGTCTTCGAAGACGGCTCGGTCACCAGCCTCTTCGACGGCAACGCATGAGCGGCGCCGTCCCCGCCTCGACGCCGCCCGCCTCGGACGAATCGGCGACGCCAGCCACGGACACCGAAGGTTCATCGCCGGCGAAGCCAGGGCGCCGTCAGCGCAAGCCCCTGCCCTTCGGGGTGGCTCTGATCCTGAACATCGTCATCGCGCTGGTGGTGGTCGCCGTGGTGCAGACGTTCTTGGTGAAGGTGTACTCCGTGCCCTCAGGCTCCATGGAGCAGACGCTGAACGTGGGGGACCGCATGCTGGTCAACCGCCTCGCCTACGGCGGGGACGGATCGCCGGAGGTGCAGGACGTCGTCGTGTTCAACGGCGATGAGCAGTGGATGCCGCCGCTGCCCGATGCCGGCCCGGTGGACGCAGCACTGCGCACGTTCGGCGATCTCACCGGCATTGGCCGCTCGAACGACCAAGCGCTCGTCAAGCGCGTGCTGGGCACCGGTGGCCAGGAGGTCGAGTGCTGCTCGGCCGAGGGTGCGGTGACCGTGGACGGTGAGGCGCTGCAGGAGGACTACCTCTACGAGGACTTCCCCTTCGTCCCCGGCACGCTGGATTGCACCACCACGCCGATGTCCCAGCGGTGCTTCGGACCGCTGCGGATTCCCGAGGACCACATCCTCGCCGTGGGAGACCACCGGTCCAACTCCGGCGACTCGGTGACGATGTGCCGCGGCCAGTCCGCCGAGGAGGCCGGGAATTGCGCTCGCTACGTGTCTGTGGAAGACGTGGTGGGTGAGGTGTTCGTCACCGTGTGGCCGCCGTCGAACTGGTCGGTGCCGACCGGCCCGTGATGCTGGGCCGGATGGGAACGGGCCGGATGCGGACGGGGCGCTGAGCTGCGCCGAGCGTCAGAGGGCATCCACCAGGCCGCGCTCGACCATCCCGTCGAGGGCGGCCTGCACACGTTCGGCCGCGTCATCGGGGACCGGGCCGTGCTCGGTGAGGCGGCCCACCACATCGCTTGCTGTGCCAGCGTGCGCCAGCGCGTCCCACAACGCTGGACCCACGCCGTCGAGGACCGTGAGCGTGGTGTCTCGCAGCAGCACCGTTCGGCCGTCGTCGAGCATCATGCCGTCATCGGCACGACGCCGCCCGTAGCGCACGGCGGCGGATTCGGCGTCGCTGTCTACGCGGCTGGGCTGCAACTGTTCTGCGTCCAGGGCGGTCCACGCCGGGGTCGTGATCGGCTCCGGCGGACTGGCCAGCAGGCCCTCAACCAGCGGCAACAGGTCGTCGGCCTCGCGGTAGATCAGTCGCAGACCGCCGCCCAGCTCGTCCAGCACGCGGCACAGGGTCACCAGACCGCGGGGCAGCCGGCTCAGCGAGGACGATTGCGGCACCAGTGCCGAGAGCACATCTTCCAGGGGCAAGGGCTCGGCACGGGCAGTGCCGTCCGCCTCGGCATCGCGGACGCGGTCCAGCAGGGCAACGCGGCTCAGCCGGGCGGGCACGGCGGCGCCCAGCTGCAGGTCATCGGGGGAGTGCTGGGTCTTCGGACGGGCCCGGGACGGCCCCAGGATCGACAGGGGCTTGGGGTAGGGCGTCAGGTCCAAGGTCTCGGGATCCACGATGGTGGTCTCATCCGTCAGGTAGGCCAGGTGCTGGCCGAGGACTCGCGTGGCCGTGGTCTTGCCCGTTCCGGAGGGAGCGGTCAGCGCGAGGGTGGCGCCCGTGTCCGGCAGGGCGAGGGCGGCGGCGTGCAGCATCAGGGCGTGACCTCGGCTGGCCGTGATGGCGGCGGAGGTGGCTTGGTAGACGAGGCGTTCGTGAAACAGAGTCCAGTCCTCGTCGGGCTGGCGCGTCAGGTCAGCCGTGTCGTTGGCAGCCGCCTCGCGGGGGTCACAACGAGACCACTGGTCTCGAATCAGGCGCGCCTCGTCCGCGGTGAGACCTGCCACGGTGACGTGGCCAGCCCCAGCTTCCAGGGTCAACGCCTGGGTGGCGGTGCGGGTCATCAAGGCCTCCGAAGCTGATCTGCGTCACGGACCGGGAAGGGCATCCCGAAAGGTGCTGGCGACCTATAGTTTAGTGTTCAGCAGTCTCGTCATCACCCGAAAGACCCCGACCTGGAAGGCCAGCGTCCGCCATGACCTCACGCCGCTCGAGCGCCACCGGCGTCACGGTGGTGATCCCGCACTACGGTGATCCTGCCCCGACGCGTGCGCTGGCTCGGCATCTGATGGAGACCCCGGGGGAGTGCCTGCGGGGGATCGTGATCTCCGACGACTGTTCTCCGACGCCGTTCACCTGGGCCGATGACGGTACAGCCGTACCTGAGAACGTCACGGTGGTGCATCGCGAGGTCAACGGTGGCTTTGGAGCCAATGTCAACAGCGGCCTGTCCGCGGTGGAGACGGAGCTTGCCCTCATTCTCAACTCCGATGTCCAGATCAGCGGTGCTGACGTGGACGCGCTGGTGGCCGCCGCGGCACCGTATCAGCCGGCCGTGGCCAGTCCGCAGGTCCTGCACGAGGACGGGACCCCGCAGTACTCCGGTCGGCATTTCCCCACGATTCTCCACCAGGGCGTTGAATGGCTGACTCCCCTGGCGCGATTCCGCGACCGCCCGCTCCTCCACGAGCTGGTCGGCCATGACATGGGCGCCGTGTCCGCGGAGCATCCGTACCCGGTGGACTGGGTCATGGGTGCCGTCATGCTGGTACCCATGGCGGAGGTCCGTGCCGTGGGTGGCGTGGATGAGTCCTACTTCATGAACTCGGAGGAAGTGGATCTTCAGTTGCGCTTGCGCCAGCGCGCAGTGCCCTCGCTGGTGATCCCCTCCGTGAGCGTGACGCATGAGGGCGGTGCCTCCTCGGATCCACTCAAGCGCCGCGCGTGGCTCGTCAACTCCCGCCGTCGCTACGCCGAGAAGTGGGGCCACCCGCGCCTGCTGGCCGGGACCCTGCGCGCAGCCACCGGCGTGAACTTCGCGGTCAACGCTGCGCGGCAGCTCGCCGGCCGGGACGTGGACGCCCGGGCCACGGCACGCGAGGAGCTCGCCCTGATCCGTGGGGGTGTGACATGACCTACACCGTTCCGGCTCCACGCGGAGCGTCCTCGGGCCCCGTCGAGCGGCTGTTCCTGGTCTCGCCGAGCTTCCACGGATACCACCGCTCCATTGCCCGTGCCTGGGCCGAGCAGGGCTTTGACGTCACCGTGCACTGCTATGACGACTACGCGACGGTGCCAATGAAGCTACGCAACAAGGCGCTCCTCGAGCTCCCGCAGAAGTTGGGGCTGGACCGGGCGGCAGCGCGGCAGCAGTGGGACACAGCGCGAGCCATTGAGGCATTGCGAGCGGTTCGTCCGCAGCGGGTGTTGGTCATCAAGGGCGATTCCCTGGGGGAGGAGTTCTGGAGCGAGGTCACCGACCTGCACGTCCCACTCATGCTGTGGCTCTACGACGATCTGCATCGGCACAGCTACTCGATGCCGTTCCTGCGTAAGATCGGCCCGGTCCTTAGTTATGCCGCCTCCGAGGCGACACTGCTGTGCGAGCAGGGTGTGGACGCCCACTACCTGCCCAATGGCTTCGACCCGACGCTGGCAACACCCTCCGGGCAGCGCAGCGCAGAGCTGGTCTTCGTGGGATCGCGCTATGACAACCGCGTCGACCTGCTCACCGCCCTCCGCACTGCGGGGGTGCCGGTCCGCGCCTACGGCCGGCAGTGGAGCCACCATCCCTGGGATCGGATTCGCACGTGGGAGCTCGCCCGGCCCTCAGTGCCGGCGGAGCGGGACATTCCCCTCAAGGAGGCCTACGCCGTCCAGTCTGCGGCCGCCGGGGCAATCAACATCCACGGTCTCCAGGCGGGCCACGCCATGCGGACGTTCGAAGTGCCGGGCATGGGCGGCCTGCAGCTCGTGGACCGCGCCGACGTGGCCGAGTTCTATGACGTGGGCACCGAAGTGCTCGTGTTTGATGACGCCGAGCACCTCGTGGAGCTGGGCCGCCGCGTGGTGGCCGACCCGGCCTGGGGTGAGGCCATCCGTGCCGCCGGACGCGCTCGCTCGCACGCTGAGCACACCTTCGCCCATCGCGCTCGACAGGCCCAGGAGTGGTGGCGATGATCCTGAGTTCCGCCTCCACCACCCCGCCGCTGTTCTGGCGCGCTGAGGACCTGCCAGACTGGCACGCCTGGCAGCGCTCCCAGTGGCCGGCCTCGCGCCGGATCGCCGACATCGTGCGGACTCGTGTCCGCACAGGCGGTAATACGCCGGCACCCCGCTGGTTGCTACGGCCCACGGAGCCCGCCCACACGGTGGTGGCGCTCGAGTCCTATGGACCCACCCAGATGGCGGCTCTCAGCAGGCCGGTAAAGGCACTGGCAACATTGTCTGCAGCGGTGGCCGCGGGCGTCGCGTGGATCGTACCGTCGGAGACGCCGCCGGCGTTGCCGGGTGCTGAGAAGCATGTCTGCGAATACGTCGCGGAAGACCTGAGCGTTGCTGACCTCATGGCGCGGGTGAAGCACGTCCTGGTGGCGGGCGAGTATCTTCCGTCCGGTGCACGGGCCGTCGCTTGGGCCCGCGAGCACGGAGCACGCGTCAACGTCGTGCAACACGGCCTGCTGGCGAACTCCACCCCGCCGATGCCCGCCGAGAGCCGGCTGTTCGCCTTCACGGAGGCCGACGCCGCATGGTGGACATACACCCGCACCGATGTGGAGGTGCAGGTGGTCGGTTCGACTCTGCTGCGCGACGCTGCCGGACGCACCGGCGCCGCGCCGAGTCTGAGCGATGACGCGGGGATCTTCCTGGGCCAGTTGCACGGCGCGGAGCTACCCCGCAAGGACCTCGCCATCGCGGCCGAGACCTACATCCAGGCCACGGGCGCCCGCTACCGACCGCACCCGGCGGAACAAGACCGCCTCTCGCGGGGCCAGCACGAGCGGTGGCGGCGTGCTGGTGTACAGCTTGACGACCGCGACCTTTCCCTCGCGCAGACGCACGGGCCCGTGGCCTCGGTGTTCTCTACCGGGGTCCTCGAAGCCGCCCAGACGGGACGGCCAGCTTATGTGGTGCACCCTGATCCGCCCGCCTGGCTCGAGGGGTTCTGGGAGCGATACGGGATGAGCCGATGGCGGCCCGGACGGCGCGACGTGGACCCCACACCACCCCTGATCATGCCTGACACGGATCCCGCGGTGGCCATCGCCCAGCATCTCTGGAAGGACCTGACCGCATGAGCATTCTGTGCGTGATTCCCGTCCGCAGTGGGTCCCGCGGCATCCCGGGGAAGAACATCCGCCCGCTTGGCGGGCGCCCCCTGCTCGCCTGGACTATCGACGCGGCCTTGCGTACCCGCCATGACGTCCGCGTGGTGGTCTCCACGGATGCGCAGGACATCGCCGACGTCGCTGTGCAGTACGGTGCCGAGGTGCCGGAGCTGCGCCCCGCCGAGCTGGCCCAGGACACCACGCCCACCGAACCCGTCGTGGAGCACCACATCGCGCTCGAGCGCGCGGCTGGGCGCGAGCCAGAAGCCGTCATGCTCCTGCAGGCCACCAGCCCTCTGCGGCTGCCCGGAACCCTGGATCGGGCCATCGAGCAGTTTCGCGAGACCGGCGTGGACTCGCTGGTCGGCGTCGTGCCGGTCTCTCCGTTCCTCTGGCGGCACGGGGCTAGCCCACTGGACCCGCCGATCTGCGACTTTGATGTGAACCACCGCAAGCGCCGCCAGGACATGGACCGCACAGATCACCGGTTCCGTGAGAACGGCTCCCTCTACCTCACCCGTCCGTGGGTGTATGACGAGAAGCACAACAGGCTGGGCGGACGCATCGGTCTCTTGGAACTCGACGACCTTGAGGGCGTGGACATCGACACCGAGTTGGACTTCGCGCTCGCCGAGCAGCAGATGGACCAGTATCTCGCGGTGCATCAGCATTTGGAACGGAGCCGGCAGCTGTGAATCCCGCCGAGGCCGACGCACGCAGCGCCGCGCCACTGAGCCTATGGGTTGTCCCCGTCCCAGAGATCGGCGGAGTCGCTCGACATGTGTTGGATGTGCTGGCGGTTGGACTGCCCGGGGTGCGGTTGGCCTTGCTCTGCCCGGAAGGTCCTCTGGCACAGGAAGCACGGACCTTGGGGGCCGCCGTCTTCACCGGAGACTTCGGACCGGCCGCAGGACTGCGTGCTTCCGTGAGCACCTTGCGTCGCCATGTTCGGGCGCTGCGTCCGGATCTCGTCCACACCCATCTGGCCTACGCGGATCTCGTGGCAGCGATCGTGTTGGCGACCGATCGCCGCACTGCGCTGATTTCTACGGAACACGGCATCGCCCCCGACAACTCCCTCTACAACTCCCATCCGCTGGCTGCCCGGGTGAAGAACGCAGCACATCGTCTGCGCTTCCGCCGCACCCAGCATGTGATCGCCGTCTGCGAGTCGACACGTCAGGTCCTCCAGAACAAGTGGGCACCGCCTTGCCCCATCACCGTCGTGCGCAACGGGGTGGACATCGACGCCGTTCGCGCGGCCGCGACCGCCCCGCGCCGGAGTACCGGCGAGGGTCTGCGGGTCTTGTCGCTGTCTCGTCTGGCGCCGGAGAAGGGACTCGACGTCCTCCTGACCGCGTTTGCTCGACTGCGAGAGTACGACCAGCACGCGACACTGACGATTGCCGGGACTGGCGACTTGCTGGGGGTGCTGCAGGAGCACACCGACCAATTGGGCGTTGCTGAAGCCGTGAGCTTTCCCGGCTTTGTCGAACCGTGGACAACCATGGCGCACCACGATGTCCTGGTGCAGCTCTCCGCCTGGGAGAACCTGTCTTATTCTCTGCTCGACGCCGCCGCCGCAGAAATGCCGGCAGTCGCCACCGACGTGGGGGGCAATGGAGAGATCCTGCCCGCCGAGCATTTGGTGCCGACGGGAGACCCTACGGCGGTGCTTGCCGCTGTCACGCGAGCAACGGCGAAGGGTGCTGGCACGGGTCACGCTGACGATCGCGAAGCGATGGTTCGAACTCTCGCGAAGCTCACCCTCGATGTCAGCGAGCGAGGCCAGCGGTGATGGTTGAGGCGCGATCCGTCAGAGAGGACCCATCATGAGACGAGTGCGATTGATCGCCAATCAGGGCTCGGTCGGCGGCGGCGAGGTCATGTTGCACCTGCGGGCGCGCGCCCTGCGCGAACTCGAATGCCCCGTCGTGATCTCCGCGCCAGCAGAGCCAGGCGAACTCGCTGCTCGGCTGGAGGCAGACGGTTTCGCCGTTGAGCGGGTCGAGGGCAAGGGTCGTGCTGACTACATGCATGCTCTGCGGCGGACCGTGAAGAGCCGGGGCCACGAACTCCTCTGGTGCGAAGGACTCCTGCCCGCCGTGGCGTTGACGGGGCGAGCACACCGGGTCGTGCACTTGCACCAGGAGCCGCAGGGGCGCGTGCAATCCTTGCTCGCACGGTGGGCGCGCCGTGGTACCGAGGCGGTGCTCGTGTCCTCGACCTTCATGGCCCGGCAGGTCCCCGGAGCGAGGGTTGTCCAGAACTGGACACAGGACTTCCCTCGTCCCGAGTCGCATCGCCCAGGCCCGGTCTCTGTGCCGCCCACCGTGGGGTTTCTCGGTCGTTTGTCCGAGGACAAGGGTGTGCTGACGTACCTTGAGGCTGCCCACAAGCTCGCCACCGGGCCGTCGCCGGTGGCCGCGTTCGTCATGGCTGGGGAAACGCGGTTCGTGGACGCCGCCGAGGCCGAGCGCATCGACAATGCAGTGCAACGCAGCAGCGCGTACGTGACCTCGCTGGGATGGCAGGAAACCAGCACCTTCCTCGACTCCATCGACATCCTGGTGGTTCCCTCGGTGTGGGAGGAACCGTTCGGCCTGGTGGCAGCAGAAGCCATGGCAGCAGGCGTCACCCTGGTCGTCTCGGATGCTGGCGCGCTCCCCGAAGTCGCCGGACCCGGTTACCCCTACGTCTTTCCTCGGGGCGATGCGGCGGCCCTCGCCGCAGTGCTGCGCCGAGCACTGGCCGACGATCGGACCCCCCTCATCGCGGCTCAGCGGCGTCGGTGGGAAAGCGAATACTCTCCGGCGGCCGGTCGTGAGGCAATGCGTGGTCTGATGGAGGAACTCACCACAGGGAGGCCCGCATGATGTCGCCCTCGCCAGACATGCGTGACCGCCTACCGTCGCCCGCCGTCGGTGTTCGAGCCGCCGTCGTGGTTCCTAGCCGCGGGGGAGCCGAGCGACTACCACGGCTGGTGGCCGCACTGGCCGCACAGCAGGACGCCCCCGACTTCGAGGTCCATGTGGTGCTGGACGGCGACATCGACGACTCGAACGCCGTCCTCGCGCACCTGGCGCAGAGCCATCCCCAGCTGTCCTTGACGTGGACGATCTTCCCCGAGAACCGCGGCCGTGCTGCGGCCCTCAATGCCGGCACCGAGGCCACGACGGGTCACATCGTCATCCGCAGCGACGACGACCTGGAACCCGGGCGATTCTACGTCCGCGATCATGTCCGTGCCCACGACGATTTCCACGGCGGAGTCATCGGCCTGCCCCGTAATGTCCTGCCAGCCACGACATATCAGCGCGTCTACGGCGACGATGCCGACCAACGGCATGCCCGGGACGCCTACCGCCTGAGCCCGAATGAGGTGTGGCGGCACTGGGCGGGTAACGTCTCGGCCCCGCGCGGCATCATGGAAGCCCTCGGCGGTTACGACGAGCGTTACCGCCGCTACGGGTGGGAAGACGTGGACTTCGGCTATCGCCTCCACCGCGCTGGCTACCCCGTGCGATTCGCGCCAGAACTCGAGACTAAGCATCATGCCGCGGCCGTGACCACAGAGATTCGTGCCCGCCGAGCCTTGCACTCCGGTTCCTCGCGTCAGCAGTTCTTGCAGCAGCACGGAGCTCACGCCCTCGGGGCAGACGCCACGCCTGCAGGAGCCTGGGGTCTCGCCGTGCGCAGCCTGGCCGCCGTCACCACCGAGCGCACGCTGGGCCCCGTTGCTCGAGCTGTGGATCGCGCTGCTGGGAAGCTGCCCCTCCCCGTTGCACGCAAGCTCATTGCGCTCGTGGTGGAGGCCGCCGCAGAGACCGGCCGTGTGGCCCCACACCGCGCCACCACGCGCTTCTGAGCGTCCATGCCCACACCCGTTCTCTCTGCTCGACGCCAAGGACGCCCATGACACCTTCTCGCACACCCGATGTGGTCATCGCGCACGACTACCTCACCCAGCGCGGCGGGGCCGAACGTGTGGTGCTTGCCCTGCACCGCATGTTCCCAGACGCGCCGATCTACACGACCCTCTATGACCCAGAGGGCACTTTCGAGGAGTTCCGCTCGGCGCGCGTCATCACCTCGCCCATGAACCGCGTCGGCGTCTTCCGGCGGGATCATCGTGCCGCCCTGCCGCTGCTTCCCCTGGCCTCCAGCGCCGTGCACGCCCGGGGAACCATTGCTCTGATCTCGTCCTCCGGGTGGGCGCACGGTTTCCGGTTCGACGGGCCCTCGCTCGTCTACTGCCATACGCCGGCCCGGTGGGTGTACCTGACCGATGAGTATCTGGGCGGACCCTGGTACCGATCTCCCAAGGGCATCGTCGTGCAGGCGCTCAAGCCACTCCTGCGCCGCTGGGACCGCGCCGCCGCGCGACGACGGACCCGCTACGTGGCCAACTCCACGGTGGTGCGGCGCCGGATCGAAGAGGTCTACGGGCGCGAGGACGTCGGACTGGTGTTCCCGCCGCATTCTGTCGACACTGCCGGAGCCCTGGAACCGATCGTGGCAGCCCAACAGCTCGGTGAGGGCTATCTGCTCGTGGTGTCCCGCCTGATGCCGTACAAGAATGTGGACCGCGTGATCGCCGCCGTGCAGGCAACAGGGGATCGCCTCCTGGTCATCGGCCGGGGGCCGGAACGGGACCGGCTGGCAGACCAGGCAGGGCCGGAGACCGTGTTCGCCCAGGACCTGTCCGATGCCCAGTTGCGCTGGGCCTACGCTCGGGCCGCTGCGCTGGTGGCCGTGAGCCACGAGGATTTCGGCATCACTCCGCTGGAGGCCTCCGCATGGGGCATTCCCACCGTGGCTCTGCGGGCGGGGGGCTATCTGGACACCATCGACGAGGCCGTCAACGGCGTCTACGTGGATTCACCCGAGGTGGAGGACGTCGCTGCAGGATTGCTTCGCGTCAGGCAGCGCACGTGGGATAGTGCGGCGATCCGGGCGCATGCGGAACGCTTCTCCGAGGAGCGCTTCGCGGCCCAGATCCGTGCCGAACTGGACGGCGTGCGAGCCCAGGGGCGCTGAGGTCAGCGGCCCGACTCGAGCAGTTCCAGCAGGTAGCGTCCATACCCGGACTTCACGAGCGGCTCAGCACGCTCGGCCAGCTCGGCATCACTGAGCAAGCCCATGCGCCAGGCGACCTCTTCAGGGCTGCCTACCTTGAGTCCCTGACGCGACTCGATGGTCCGGATGAAGTTCGAGGCGTCGTTGAGGTCAGCAAACGTGCCCGTATCCAGCCACGCGGTGCCGCGCGGGAGGACCTCCACGTTGAGGGTGCCGCGCTCGAGGTAGGTGCGATTGACGTCGGTGATCTCCAGTTCCCCGCGAGCGGAGGGTTTGAGACCCCGGGCGATGTCCACGACGCCGTTGTCGTAGAAGTACAGCCCCGGCACGGCGTACTGGCTCCGGGGTTGCTCCGGCTTCTCTTCCAGCGACACTGCCTTGCCCTCGGCGTCGAACTCCACGACGCCGTAGGCGCGGGGATTGGAGACCCAATAGCCAAATACCGTGGCACCGTCCACGTCGGTGTGACGGCGTAGCTGGGTGCCCATCCCGGGGCCGTAAAAGATGTTGTCACCGAGCACAAGAGCGACGTGTTCGTCACCGATGTGCTCTTCTCCGAGCAGGAAGGCCTGCGCCAGGCCGTCGGGGGAGGGCTGCTGAACGTAGCTCAGCCGAATGCCGAACTGGGAGCCATCGCCCAAGAGCCGCTGAAACTGCGCGGCGTCATGGGGCGTGGTGATGATCAGGATGTCGCTGATGCCGGCCAAGATCAGCGTGGACAGGGGATAGTAGATCATCGGCTTGTCGAACACCGGGACCAACTGTTTGGAGATGCCGTGCGTGATGGGGTGCAGGCGTGAGCCCGTGCCACCAGCCAGAATGATGCCCTTCATGGTTGTTGACTCTACTGTGTCCGGCGGAGAGCGACAGGGTCTCAGCGCAGGCCGGAGCGCGCGGTCACGAGGAACGTGCCGATGTCGCGTCGAACTGGGGGTACCACCAGGCTCATGGCGCCGAGGGTAAGCGCCATGGCCACGGCGGCCGCCGCCACCTGCACAACGGGAATACCCTGCCCAAGACTCAGCTGAGTGGCCAAGAAGCCGACGGCGCCCGTGACTGCGGCCATGGCCACCAGACGGTAGGAATTGGCCAGGATCTTTCGAGTGTTCACACCCGAGAACCGGCCCGCCAACAGCAGCGAAGCGGGCCACAGGATGAGTTGTGCCGCTACGGCACCCGCCACGATCCCGTAGGGTCCCCACAGGGCGCCCAGGGCGATGAGACTGATCTTCACCATGGTGGAGAGCACCGAGAGTCGAATCAGCATCCGCCCCAATCCCTTGGCGGAGAGGATCCACCCGCCCACAGAGGCCATCAGTGCCAATGTCTCTGACGCAGCGATGAGCTGGACGAAAGGCACCGCGCGGTCCCACCCGGGTCCTAGAACCAACTCGACAAGCGGCGCGGCGGCGGCGATCAGCCCCGCACCCGTCAGCAGGATGGGCAGGGCGAGCATCAACTGGCCCTTGAGCGCGAGGCGGCGCAGTGCGTCGTTGTCATCCTGAGCGGGAGCCATGGTCGCCAGGGCAACCCGCGAAAAGGGTGTGGCGAGCATGCCGACGGGCATGCGCGTGAGCTGCTGAGCGCGATTGAACATGCCGGTCCACACCGCACCGTGCAGCCGCCCCATGAGCAACGAGTCGGCATTGCGGTGCACGTAGGTGAGGATTTGAGTGACGAACAGCGCCCCGCCAAAGGTGGCCAGCGCACGCGTGCCGTGCCCGCGGCGTGGTAGGCCGGGCAGCCATCGGCACACCGCCAGGCTGGCCACGAGAGAGACCATGCCTGCGACGAGCTGAGGCATGACCAGCGCCCAGACGCCGCCACCGTTGACCGCCACCGCGATGGCGACCATGAGGCCGAGAAGAGCACCGCTGACGTCGATGACGGCGAGGGTCCCGAAGCGCAGGGAGCGCATGAGTGAGGCCGTGTACTGGGCCGCGGCGCCGGCCAAGAACAAGGTCGGGGCCATCAGCATCACCACGAGCGCCACGGCCGGCTCCCGAAAGAACCCGGCGATGGCGGGGGCTGCGAGCAGGGCGGCCACGGTCAGAGCCGCACCCACGCCGGCATTGATCCACCAGAGATTCGACCGTGCCTGCGTGGAGAGTTCCTTGGCCTGAACGGCGGCCGCCGAGAGGCCGAGGTCACGAAAAAGCGCCGTGAAGCCGATAAACGTCATGGCCATGGCGTAGACGCCGAAGTCGGCGGGCGCCAACAGTCGCGCCAAGACCACCAGACTGATCACCTGGATGGCCATCTGCATCCCGGTGCCGGTGAGAGCCCGGAGACCGGCACGAGCGGCGCTCATCTTTTCAACGCCGCGATGACGTCACCTCGAGGCTCCGCAGCGCCTCGACGACGGTGTCGATGCGCGCATGTGCCTGTGTTACCACCGGCTCGACGTCCGCGCGGTCCAGGGCGGCCACCAACTTCAGTGTCTGGTCCACGACGGACTGCGCTGACGGAGCCGTCACGAGGTCCACGGTGTGCGTCCACCCCAGCTCGTCCAGGAGTGGGGCGAACTTCCGGGAGTAGGCGTGGGGGATGGCGGGGGTGCCCACGGAGAGCGCATTCAGACATGCGTGCATGCGCGCGCCGATCACCACGGACGCGGCAGCCAGGGCGCGCCGCACCTCCGCCAGGCTCTCTGGTACCAGGTAGGCGACGCGGTCGCCATAGATTTCGCGCAGCCCGGCCAGCGCGGTGCGGTCGTTGTCCGCGCCGGTCTCACCCTTACCGACGACGTGCGCGAGCACGGTCACCGAGCGCCCCTGCTCCAGAAGCGCATCGATGGTCTGGCGGAGGCTCTCGCGGTAGAGCGTGGCGTCCACGTGGCGATTCTCCTGCCACAGCAGGCCGGAGGCGTTGAGGACGACGTCGTGTGCCCCGGACTGTACGTCGGCAGGCTGGTCCACGGCGAAGACCACATCCGTGGCGGTCAGATCGGCAGGACGGCCCAGCTCGCGAGCGAAATCGGCCGAGCGCGGATCGCGCGCCATGACCACGGCGCAGCGGCGCAGGAACGTCCTCGCCACAGCGCGCGTGGCGCGGTGCTCGAAGGGGCCGATGGTCTGCGGCAGCATGACGAAAGGTGCTCCCTGGCGCTGCGCGTAGAACGGGAACGCCGAGAGCTTCAGCAGCATCTTGACGGTGTAGATGTCCGTGAAGCTGTCCCCGCCACGGATGTCACAGATGAGGTTGAAGGACCGCGTCCACTCCCTCAATCCGCGCTTGTTCTCTACCATCTCCCGCAGCAACGGGGTGGTGTGCGTGAGGTTCATGGGGCCATCGCCCTGGGTGCCGGTGGAGCGAAAGCGCACGTCCGCGCCCGGAAAAGCGCGGCGGAGCACCGCGCGCGAACCTTCAGCCAGGGCGCTCACGCCGAGATTGGGATGGCGCTGGACAGCGCCGAGGACGAGGATCTTCACGCGGCTCCCTTGCGAATGAGGCGATGGGGTCAGCGACGGGGCCCACGCCGCGTCCCTAATATAGTGACATGACAATTTTCTCCTCCGCCGAGGATCGCCTCACCGCTGCCGTGACTGCTGTCACCTCCGCGGATCTGTGCACCGGGTGCGGAGTGTGCGAGTTGATCTCCGACCGCATCACCATGGAGGACCGGCAGGGGTTCCGCCGCCCGGCCGTCGCCGGTGATCCATCGGTCGATGACGCCGCCGATGCTGCCGCCTTCCGCGCGAGCTGTCCGGGACTGACCGTCACTGCGCCCCAGCCCGAGGGGTCGCAGCGGGACGACTATCTGGGTCCGATCACAGGGGCTTGGAAGGCATGGGCCACGGACCCGGAGATTCGCCACCGCGGCAGCTCGGGCGGCACGCTGACCGCCTTGAGCACCTTCTTGGCCGATACGGGCCAGTCCAGCGCCGCGGTGGAGGCGTCACAGGTGCAGCCCCGGCGCACCGTGCCTGTGCGCATCACCACCAAGGAGGAAGCGCTTGCCGCCGCTGGCTCGCGCTACGCCCCCGTCAGTGCGGGAGGCCGCAGCACCCGCGGCGCGGAGGCCGTGATCGGCAAGCCGTGCGAGGTCGCCGGTCGTCGTCAGCTTGATGAGCACCGCGGGGTGGACAGCCCGATCCTGCTGAGCTTCTTCTGCGCAGGCACGCCGTCTCAGCAAGCCACCGAGGACTTGTTGGCCTCCGAGGGGATCGGCGCCGAGGACGCCGTGACGGACCTGAGCTATCGCGGCCGCGGGTGGCCCGGTGACTTCACCGCCACCACAGCGGAGGGGACAACCGTGCGGGTGGACTACACCACCTCGTGGGGTGCAGCGCTGGGCCCCACCGTGCAGTGGCGCTGCCGGCTGTGCGTCGACGGCGTCGGCGAGCTCGCCGACGTCACAGCGGGTGATTTCTGGGAGTCCGATGACCGCGGCTACCCCGTCTTCGACGACGCCGCGGGCGTCTCCGCACTGATCGCGCGGACGCAGCGGGGCCTCCGCCTGGTCCAGGACGCCGTGGACGCGGGATACCTCGAGGTGGCTCCCCTGGACATCCCCGCACTCTTCGGCGTCCAGCGCTACCAGGTGGAACGCCGCAAATACATGCTCGGACGCCTCGCCGGCAATCGACTCAGTGGCGGCCGCAACCCCCGGTACCGGGGCTTCCGGCTGTTGTACCTGGTGCGCAAGTCGCCGCGGCGGGTGCTCCATGAGGTCCAGGGCACGCGATCCCGGGCCGCCAAGCGACAATCCTCTTGAACACCCTCGCTCACGACCCGTACAGACATTGACCCACGGAAGGCCGTTACGCACCATGCGCATCCTCGTCACCGGCGGAGCCGGCTTCATCGGATCCAACTTCGTCCACCACGTGATCCGCGAGACCGAGCATGACGTCGTCGTGCTGGACAAGCTCACCTACGCGGGCAATCGCGCCAATCTGGCGGGTCTGCCGGAGGACCGGGTGCGCCTCGAAGTCGCGGACATCTGCGACGCCGACGCCGTGGATGCCCTCTCCGCCGAAGTCGACGCCGTGGTCCACTACGCAGCCGAGTCGCACAACGACAACTCCCTCAACGACCCGACGCCGTTCGTGCAGACCAACATTGTGGGCACCTTCACGCTGCTCGAGGCCGCGAGGCGGCATGGGCGCCGGTTCCACCACGTGTCCACCGACGAGGTCTACGGAGATCTGGAGCTCGACGACCCTGCCAAGTTCAGCGAGACCACCCCGTACAACCCTTCGAGTCCGTACTCCTCGACCAAGGCTGGCTCGGACCACCTGGTGCGCGCCTGGGTCCGGTCCTTCGGCCTCGAGGCCACGCTGAGCAACTGCTCCAACAACTACGGGCCCTTCCAGCACATCGAGAAGTTCATCCCGCGCCAGATCACTAACCTCATCGACGGCATCCGCCCTCGCCTCTACGGTCAGGGCCACAATGTGCGGGACTGGATCCACACGGAAGACCACTCCTCGGCTGTCTTGCGCATTCTGGAGGCGGGGCAGATCGGCAAGACGTACCTCATCGGCTCCGATGGCGAGAAGAACAACCGGCAGATCGTGGAGATGCTCCTGGAGATCTTCGAGCGTCCCACCGACGACTTCGACCTCGTGGCCGACCGCCCCGGACATGATCTGCGCTACGCGATTGACAACACCACCTTGCGCTCAGAACTCGGCTGGGCGCCCGCCTTCACGGACATTCGCTCCGGCCTGGCCGACACGGTTGAGTGGTACCGGCAGCACGAGGACTGGTGGCGCGCGGACAAGGCGACCGTCGAGGCCTCCTATGCCCGTCAGGGCCAATGATCCACGCCTGACTCACACCGGAACGATCGCCACGGCACGTCGCCCGCGCCGCACTAAGGAGAGAACACGCACATGGTGAGCATCCAGACCACTGACATTCCAGGACTGCTGCTCCTGGAGCTGCCCGTTCACGGTGACAATCGGGGCTGGTTCAAGGAGAACTGGCAGCGAGCAAAGATGGTCGCAGCGGGTCTGCCGGACCTCGGCCCCGTGCAGAACAACATTTCCTTCAACGCTGCGCCCGGCACCACCCGTGGCATTCACGCTGAGCCATGGGACAAGTACGTCTCCGTGGCCACGGGAAAGATCTTCGGCGCCTGGGTGGACCTGCGCGAGGGCGACACCTTCGGCGCCGTCGTGACCGCCGAGATCACGCCCGGCCAGGCCGTGTTCGTGCCGCGCGGCGTGGGCAACAGCTTCCAGACCCTGGAACCGGACACCGCCTACACCTACCTCGTCAACGACCACTGGTCCGCGGCCGCCCAAGACCAGTACACCTTTCTCAACCTCGCGGATGAGACGGCGAACATCGCCTGGCCCGTGCCTCTCGAGAAGGCCGAGCTCTCCGACAAGGACCGAGCCCATCCGCGCCTGGACCAGGTGGAGCCGATGCCACCGGCCCCGATTCTCGTCCTGGGGGCGGGAGGGCAATTGGGCAAGGCCCTCGTGGCGGCCGCGGCAGCGGCCGGGATCCCGATGGAGGCGCACGATCGGACGACCTGGGACCTGACAGATCCGGAGACCTGGCCCCGCGAGCACTTCCGCGGCCTTCGCGCGGTCATCAACGCCTCAGCGATGACGGCGGTCGATGACGCCGAGACACCCGAAGGGCGCTCTCGCGCGTGGCAGCTCAATGCGTCAGCGGTCGCGGAGCTGGCTCGGCGCTGCCATGCGGCTTCAGTGCCGCTGGCCCACGTCTCCACCGACTACGTCTTCGACGGCGCGCTGCCGGTGGGCCAGGAGTACTCGACCGACGCGGCCCTTGCGCCGCTGAGCGTGTACGGACAGTCCAAAGCTGCTGGCGAGGCCGCTGTCGCGACGCTGGATCGGCACTGGACGGTGCGCACCAGCTGGGTGATCGGCGAGGGCAAGAACTTCGTGGCCACCATGCGCTCCCTGGCTGAACGCGGCATCGATCCCGCCGTCGTGAATGACCAGCATGGCCGCCTCACGTTTGCCGAGGACCTGGCAGCAGCCCTCCTGCACCTCGTGACCAACGAGGCTCCGTACGGGACTTACCACATGACCAATGCTGGCGACGCGGTGACCTGGTTCGACGTAGCTCGGTGGGTGTTCGCGGACTGCGGTCACGACTCCGATCGCGTGTCCGCCACGACGACGGCGGCCTTCACGGCGGGCAAGGCTGCCATTGCGCCCCGGCCCGTCAACAGCGCGCTGGACCTCAGTGCCTTGGCCGCCGCCGGGTTCGAGATCCCCGAGGCCCGGCGGCGGCTGCGCGAGTACCTGGCCCGGTGACGACGCCTCCGTGATCGGCGCGGCCCCGGGCGAAGCCAATCAGGCCGCGCTGGAACCGCCGCTCTTCGACGAGGCCTTGTCGCCCCGGCGCTTCCGGCCCTTCTTCTTGCCGGAGCCGGCGGGGTCCAGATAGGCCTCATGGGAGCGCTGATAGGAGCTGTAACCGTAGCCGGCACCGTAGTAGTGCGAGTTCGCTCCCTTCGTCGCCACGCCATTGAGCACCGTGCCCAAGATCCGCGCGTCCACGGTTCCGAGCATGTTGCGGGCGATCTCGAGGTGGTCCTTGCGCGTCTTGCGCTGACGGACCACTAGAACCGTGCCGTCCACGGCGGTGGCCAGCAGCGAAGCATCGGTGACGGGCAGCAGCGGCGGGGAATCCACGAGCACCACGTAGTCTTGCGCGGCCAGCTTGAGCAGAGCGCGCATGCGCTCGGAGCCGAGTAGCTCCGATGGATTGGGAGGAGTCCGCCCCGCGGGCAGCACGTACAGCCCCGGCACGCCCGAATAGACGAGCGCGTCCTCCGGCTGGATGTCCCCGGCGAGCACCTCGGAGAGGCCGACGTCACCGGACACCTGGAAGTACGAGTGCTGCCGCGGGCGACGAAGATCCGCGTCGACCACAAGGACGCGTTCCCCGGCCATCGCCAGGGCACGAGCCAGGGACGCCACCACCGTGGACTTGCCCTCGGCGGGATTGGCAGAGGTGAAGCTGATGATGCGCGGGGGAGTGTCCACGCTGACGAAGCGCAGATTCGTGCGCAGCTGGCGCACGGCCTCGCCAGCGCGCGGATCGAGCTCGACGGCCTCGGTGCCCTTGCGCGTCAGGGTGGTGTTCTCCGGCAGGACGCCCATCACGCCCGCCTTAACGATGTTCTGCACGTCCGTGGTGGTGCGCACCCGAGTGTCCAGGAGCCGCCGCAGTAGGGCGATCGCCACACCGAGGCCGAGGCCGGCAGCCAGGCCCATGAGGACCAGGTTGCGCACGTTCGGGCTCACGGGCGTCGTCGGCACGCGAGCGTCATCGAGCGGGACCACATCGATCGTGGCATTCGGGTCCACCTCGAGAGCGACGTCTGCGGTGGCCTGCAGCGCCGAGTTGGCCAGAGCGGCGGCCACTTGCGGGTCCTCGGAGCGGGCGGTGACGCGGATCAAGTTGGAGCCGTCGACGAGGCGCGCGGACAACGTGCCGGCCACCTGCTGGCCGGTCTCTCGCGCAACGCGCTCGGTGACGCGCGGGCTGTCGATCAGCGCAAGGTAGGCACTCGCCTGCTGGTCGGCGGGAAGGCCGGAACCGATCACGCCGCCCTCCACAGCGCGCGGCGCCAGGTACCCGGTGGAGCTCGAGACATAGACCCGCGGCTGGAGGGCGGAGTAGCCCCAGCCGAGCAGGCCACCGAGGATCGTGGCGACCACAATCAGCACGAGATTGACGCGCAGGATGCGCAGGAAGTCGACGACGGTCATCGGTGCCCTTCTGACGGACGTAGGAAAGCCAGGCGCACGCCAGGACGTCGGCGGGCCTCATCGTTGCTCAGAGTATCAAGTGCAGGCGGTGAACTCGGCGTGGGAGGTGAGCGGGGTCAGCATGGTGTGGATCATGGGCTCGCCCGGTGCACCCACCCGCGACCATGCCAGTCCTCTACCACCGCCAGCATCTGTGTGGTGATGCTCTCCTCGAGCTCCGGGTGCGCCTCGACCCACGGCTCCGCCAGCTCGGCGGCACTGACGCCGCCGTCACCAGCCTCGGCCATCCACGTCCACGCATGGGCGGGGGGTCCCTCGATGACCTGGCACTGCTTCCATGGCCGGCTCAGGACGATGACGGCCAGGGTCTTCACTTGCTTGTCGCCGAAGGGCGCAGAGTCGCCGTCGGTCTCGTGGGCGACCCAGGCTGTGTCGTTCGTCACTCGCCACCGCACACGTGCGCTCATGGTGTGGCACCTCCTCTTGTCCCGGGCTTCACACGAGCCAGCGCGTTGCGAGCCATCTCTGCCAGGCGCTCGCGATGAGCGGCGCGTATCTCCGCAGGCGAGGGCTCATGTCCGAGCTGCATGCGCAGATGATCGCGATTGATGCCGATGGTGGACCTCACCAGACCGACGCGCCCCGGCCAGGAATCAGCAGCCCGCCAGCGCGCTAGCCACCGGCCTAGCCGGTCCACCTCCCGGTCTTCCATGGCCCACAGGGCGTCGTCGGGGTAGGCGCTCGGCGCGACGGGCAGGCCGAGAGCCAGGTCTGCGGCCGTACCGGCTCCCCAGTCTCGGCACCGTTGCACGATCCGGTCGAAACGTTCCGGGCCCGCCCACTCCTCAAGGCTGCGCAGGTCGGCAGCCCCGCGCGCCCGGTCCCGTGCCGTGTGCGTCAGAATCAGCGCGGCATGGTCGAGGTCGTCGGGCACGGGGCACAGCACGTGGGCGATGGCGCGCTCGGTGCGACTCGCCCACAGTGTCGTGAACATCTCTTCGTGGCTCAGATGCGGACCCGGAAAGTGTCGATGGACGTCTGCCTGACCGAGCTCTTCGTGGACGAGGACGGCAGCATGCTGGAAATGCGATCCGGTCTCGAAGTGCGTCATGATGCGCCAGCCCGCCGCGTGCAGCGCAGCGAGGTACTCCTCGGCGCGGGCCGGTTCGACGAGGACATCGGCATCGGAGGTCGACCGGCCCTCGCGGTAGAGACCCGGTGGAGCCGCATCGCCCTTGACATGCAACACGCGCAGGCCCGTCTCCCGTGCGACACCCTGGAGTGCGGCGTGATGGAGGCGTAGGCGCAGGCGTAGGGGAAGGTCCCGCGGTCCGGAACGCGACGCGGAGCCAGGCGGCGAGGCGTGTGCGCCCACGGCACCTCTCCTTCGCATCGGCAATACTGGTTATGTCACTGCTTGACGCTCATCCTAGGGCTCGCCGTGCCGCGCCCCATGATCCCGTGCCGAAATGGACTCCCATGACCTTGCACTCCGCCTCCAAGGCCTCCCCGTCGCGCCGCTACGGTGCTACGGGCACGGAGGGTCCCACACCCGGCCAGCGCATGGCGGCGGTTATTCGTCGCGGTCTCGTCTCCGACGCACCACACGCGTGGCAGACCGCGACGACGCGGCGCAATCCGCTGATGGACCCGCGGCCGCCCCGTCTGCTCGATGCCGTCCTGGCCGGTTTTCTCATCGCCGACGGCATCGGTGTCCCTGGCCTAGGCATTCCCCTCGGGGAGTTGGCCGGAATCCTGCTCCTCGTCGTGGCGGCCTTCCGCCGTCCCGAGCGAAGTCTCAGTCGTTACGGAGCCGTGGCGGCGGGAGCTGCGATCCTGGTGGCGTACCTGGTGATGGTGTCGATAGTCAACGACGAGGACCCCACACGCCGTGCTGTGCGCATGGTGATCCTGATGCTGCTCGTGGCCGCCTTCGCGCAGCAGCGACTTGACTTGCGAGCGGCGATCTTCGGCATGGCTACGCTCGCCGCCATCAATGTCCCCCTGTTCTACGCCGGCTTGGCGCCAGACAGGTACGGCGGATACTTGACCGGACTGATGGGCGACAAGAACGTCGCGGGCATGGTCTACGCCCTGCTTCCGCTGCTGCTGGTGGCGACGGCTCGGAGCCTGCGGACCAAGCTCCTCTTCCTCAGTGCCGGAATCGTCTTGACGTTCCTCACCGGCTCGCGAACCTCCCTGGCGGCCCTCGCCTGCGCCGCCGTGTGGGTCTTCCTGACCCCCTACCTCGGGGCCTTCTTGCGGCTTGTCCTTATCGGTGTGATGGGGTGGGTGGTGACGTGGGCTGAGAACAATCTGGCCGACCTCGCAGTCTTCGGCGACCGCACCGGCACCGACTGGTTTCGGGACATCATCCACGAGGCATCGTGGGCCAAGGCGTCTGCCGCTCCGTGGTATGGCGAGGGGCTCGGCACGGCCGTGGTGGAGATCCCGCAGGGCACCTATTTCTTCCACAACTCTTACTGGGGCCTGTTGACCGAGGGCGGCTACGTCTTCGTGGTCGCCATACTCACGGTCTACGTGCTCTTCGGTCTGCGTCCCTTTGCCGCGGCGCAGGATCGCACGCCGTCCCGCGTCGCCATCGAGGCGGCCACGGTGGTGATCTTCGTTGTCGCCCTCCAGCTCGGCGAGGTGTTCATCACGCTGATGGGCGCGATGGTGGTGGCCTGCGGCCTGCTGCTGCACGCGGATGAGAGCGATCCGCAGGACCTCGCCGCGAAGGCAGCCCTCGAGGAGCAGCGGATCCGGGACGCGGCCAACCGCCGCACCGCATCGCTGCGTGACTGAATAGCTGCAGCCGGCCACTGGGCCAGCGGCTGCACCCGCCTGCTACCATCATGGGGTTGCCCAGGCGAGGGAGTGTGCGCACTCCGTGATCGACGAGGCCGCCGCGGATTCGTTCCCCGCGGGCGCGAGCACCCACTGTGCACCGCCCCAGCGTCCCGGCCACCCTTCCCTGGCAGAACCCGCACCCCGTCCCGGGGCCGTGGGTGTGAGACCACCAGAGGAGGACACATGTCTGACAAGATCAAGCTCAAGGCCGTTGCCCGCACCGAGTTCGGTAAGGGCGCGTCCCGCCAGGCCCGCCGCGCCGGCCAGATCCCCGCGGTCATCTACGGCCACGGTTCCGACCCCGTGCACGTCCTGCTGCGCGGCCAGGAGACCACGCTGGCTGTCCGTAACCCCAACGCCCTGCTCGTGATTGTCAGCGAGTCCGGTGACGAGACCATGGTGCTGCCCAAGGACATCCAGCGCCACGCCATCAAGCTCTCCGTCGAGCACCTGGACCTCATTGAGGTCCGCCGCGGCGAGAAGGTCGTCGTCGAGGTGCCCGTGCACGTCGAGGGCGAGGTCGCCCCCGGCGTGGAGTACGTCCTGGACTACGCCATGGTGCCGCTCGAGGCCGAGGCCACCCACCTGCCCGAGTCCGTCACCATCTCGGTGGAGGGCCGCGAGGCCGGCGACCACGTGTACGCCACCGACGTCACCGTGCCCTCCGGCACCGAGCTGCAGCTCGAGGACGAGATCGTCATCGCCACCGTCAACGAGGTCATCGAGCAGGACCTCGGCGATGAGTCCACCCAGGAGGAGCAGGCTGCCGAGGAGGGCGACGCCGCCGCCGAGGCCGCCGACGGCTCCCAGGACGACTCCGGCGACGCCGAGTCTGCCGAGTCCGACGAGGCCTGATCCTTTCGATGACGGACACGACGCTCATTGTCGGCCTCGGCAACCCCGGGGCCGACTATGCGCGCACCCGTCACAACATTGGCCAGATGGTGGTGGGTGAGCTCGCGTCCCGTATGGGCGCCGGGTTCACCCGCCACAAGGCCGGAGCGCAGGTGGCCACCTCTCGCCTGCGCCCCGGCGGGCCGCGCGTCATCCTGGCCGCCACCACCAGCTACATGAACGTCAGCGGCAAGCCGGTCTCTGCGCTGTGCCGCTTCTATGGGCTCAGCGCCGAGCAGCTCGTGGTGGTCCACGATGAACTCGATATTCCCTTCGACACCATTCGTCTTAAGACGGGCGGGGGAGAGGGCGGCCACAACGGGCTGAAGTCCATCTCCGCCTCGCTCGGCACCAAGGATTACACGCGTGTCCGCGCCGGCATCGGCCGACCGCCAGGCCGCATGGACGTCGCCGACTTCGTTCTGCGGCCCTTCACTACTGAGGAGCGTTCCACGCTCCCGCTGCATCTGGACCGCACCGCTGACGCCGTCGACGTCCTACTCACCGAGGGCCTGGCTGCGGCGCAGACGCGCTTCCACTGACGGGCTGAGCCGGTTCCGTCGCCCGAATCAGGACATCCGTGAGGCGCGCCAAAATCGGCTCCACGAGCGCCACCATCTGCCGGTAGCCGGCCTCCGGTCCGCGGAACGGATCCTCGAGATCCAGTGAGCCCAGCGCGGACCGCGCCAGCGCCCGGTGCCGGGCCGCGGCTCGCGCCATGCCGCGCACGCCCATCCCGGGAGCAATCCACTCACCGTTGGTCCGCTCGTCCATCAATTGCACGAGCGCACCGAATTCGAGCAGCGTGAACGTGCGGCCCAGGCTCTGGGGGGTGTCCCGCAACACCTGCTCCATGTGGTCCTTCGTCGCCGTGAGAATCAGGTCCGCGCTGCGCAGCGCCGGAGTGGCGGTTGCCACCGGGGCATGATCAGCCAGGCCCTCCACGCCGTGCTCGGCCCCAATCTGCTGCAGGATCTCTGGGACACCGAGCGCTTGGTTCGGCCACGTGCCCATGCTGGAGACCTCGATGCGTGCCGGCGGAATGTTCGCGGCGCGCAGATGGGTCTTCAGCGCCCGGTGAGCATAGGCCGAGCGGCACACATTGCCGGTGCAGATGAACAGGATGGACCCGCCGCCCGGGCTGCGCTCACGCAGGGATTGTTGGCGCTCGCGGCGCGAGATGCGGGGTCGGGGGGTGAGCATGGGTGTGATGAGGGGCTCTCTCTTCGAGGGCGGGAAGCGGTCGTCAGCGCGAGCCGAGGTACTTCTCGATCTCGCGGGCCTGCTTGTCGATGACCTTGCCGACCATCGGCTCGGCCTTCGCGGCCAGCTTCGAGCCGACCAGAGGAATGCGGCAGGAGACGCTGCCCTGCACGGCGTAGTCCGTGGACTCCCCGGCAAGCTGCAGATGCATGGAGGCCTCCGCCGTGGCCTTGGCCAGCGGAATGGTGATGGTGGTGGTGCCGGTGCGCGAGCCGTCCGGGCGCGGGGCATCCCAGCGCTCCACCTGCTCCACGCGCACGGTGTCTCCCACGAACTTCGCCACCTTCTCCGGGAGCCGGTCCGCGGGGGCGGTGCGCACGGTGGTGACCGTCATGGCGGAGTTGACGTCGCCGTCGCGCTCGAAAGACACCAAGCTGCCGCCCAGGGACTCGATGACGGAGCGGTGGAAGTCCTCGGAGGCGAGGGCGCGGGCTACCTCGGTGGGGGCGTAGGCGACAGTGCGCTGAGCAGAGAAGGCCATGGACAACTCCTGATGTACTGAGGGGACCGTCCCGGGCGACGATCCGCGTTCAACCTCCCACCCTATCGGTTTGCAGCACGCGCTAAGCTGTGAATCTCCCGCCGTCGCCTGGCATCGTCCAGCTGGCGCTCGCGCGCCTGCGCGTGCGGTGTCCCCGGTCCCCGGTCTACGAAGGCAGTGCTATCGATGTCCGCCATCTGGGCAGTCTCCCTCATCCTGATCGCCAGCGGCCTGGCCAAGCTCCCGGCTCCGCAGGCCACCGCCGAGGCGTTCAGTCGGCTCCGCGTCCCGGCCGCCCTGGCCCGGCCCGGCCTGATCCGCGCCTACCCGGTGCTGGAGATCCTGTTGGGCCTGGCCCTGTGGATTCCGCTGACGGTGCTGCGCCCGGTGTTCGCGGCGATCGCCGTGGTCCTGTTCATCGCCTTCCTGGTCCTGGTGCTGCGCGGGCGCGAGGACAACGTGTCCTGCGGCTGTTTCGGAGCGGCATCCGTGCGCCCCATCACGGGGCTGACCGTTCTGCGCAATATCCTCTTCGTCCTGCTGGCCCTGGCGGGACTGCTGGAGGCCATCATCACGTTGGCCGTGACGGGGCCGGCGATGAAGTGGTGGCCCATGGCCGGCTTCACCGCCGGGGCGGTCGAGTGGATGCTCGTGGTGACCCTGCTGGCCGTGGCCGCCGCCTTCCTCATCGGACGGGAGACCGCCCCGTTGGCCGCCGAAGACCAGACCACCCCTGCCGTCGCCCCTGCCACCGCTGCTCCCTCCGCCGCCGGGGTGACCGGCTCGGTGCCGCAGCAGCCCGCGCCCACCCAGCGCCCGGCGGGCACCGTCCCGGACGCCGACGACGCCCAGGCGGCCGGCGTCGACGGCGACCCGCCCCGCCATCCGCTGCCCAGCGCCATGCTCCACCTGCCCGAGGGCTACGCGCCGCTGGATGAGTACGCCGCCACGCAGGCCACCGTGTTCTTCCGCCTCTCCACCGGCTGCGGCTCGTGCCGGCAGGTCATCGCGCACCTCGCCGAGAACCCGGAGGCCATCGGCCCGGTGGCGCTACGCGTGCTCGTACCTGTGTCGCGCCCCGGGGACACCCCGGACACCGGCGAGATCCCGCCGGAGCTGGTGCTGCACGATCCTCGCGCCGCCGCCGCCACTGCCCTGGGTCTGACCACCTTCCCCTCGGCCGTGCTCGCGGGCACCGATGGTCTCACCGCTGGCGGCCCCGTCTTCGGTGCCGAGGCCGTCCTGGAGTTCCTCGAGGAGATCCGCGAGGCCGTGGCCGAGGCGCCGGAGCCCGGGCAGGCTCCCGCATGAGCGCAGCCGCCCTGCTCGCGCCGTTGCTGCCGCGCTTGGCCGAGGACGCGGCCCTGGGCGCCGCGCGGGACGCCGCGCAGCGCTCTGGACCCCGCACCCCGGACCTGGAGATCGGCCTGCCCGACGGCGCCCGAGCACCCCTGACGGCCCTGCTCTCCGAGGCGGTGGTCACCGCCGCCGACCACACGAACGCCGTGGTCCTGGTGGTCACCGCCACCACGCGCGAAGCCGAGGACCTCTCCACCGACCTCGGCGCGTGGATGGACCCGGCGACGGTTGCCCTGTTCCCGTCCTGGGAGACCCTGCCGCACGAGCGCCTCTCACCCCGCTCGGACACCGTGGGTGCCCGTCTCGAGGTGTTGCGCCGCCTCGCGCACCCCGGCGCCCACGGCCAGGCCGCCCTGCGCGTGGTCATCGCCCCGATCCGCTCGGCACTGCAGCCGCTCGTGGCCGGCCTCGGCGAGCTGCAGCCGGTCGAGCTGCAGGTGGGCGCAGAACCGGGCTTTGACGACGTCGTCGCCTCCCTCGCCGCAGCGGCCTACGCTCGCGTGGACATGGTGGCCAAGCGCGGCGAGTTTGCCGTACGCGGCGGGCTGATCGACGTGTTTCCGCCCACCGCGGCACACCCCGTGCGCGTGGAGTTCTTCGGCGATGAGATCGAGTCCATGCGGTGGTTCTCCGTCGCGGACCAGCGCTCGCTCGATGACACCTCGCAGGACGGTTCGGCCCACCCCACCCAGATCGTGGCGCCGCCGTGTCGCGAGCTGCTCATTACCCCGCGGGTGCAGGAGCGGGCCCGCGCCCTGATCCCCGCCATGCCCGCGGCCGCGGACATGCTGACGCGCATCGCCGAGGGCATCGCCGTCGAGGGCATGGAGTCCTTGTCCCCGCTGCTGGCCGAGGGCATGGTGGCCCTGCCGGAACTGCTGCCCGCGGGCTCCCTCACGGTGCTCGTGGAACCGGAGAAGGTCCGTCACCGCGCCGATGACCTGCTCACCACCAACGAGGAATTCCTGCACGCGGCGTGGGCGGGGGCCGCTCACGGCGCCTCGGCGCCCGTGGACATCACGAGCGCGGACCAGGCCGAGGCCGGCGGGTTCCTGACCTTGACCCAGTTGCGCGAGCAGACCCTGGAGCACGGGCAGGGTTTCTGGTCCACCACCGTGCTGAGCCCGGATAATGAGCTGCTGCCCGATGCGTCCACTCTGCGCTCCGGCCTGGCCGCCCCCATGGCCTTCGGCGGTGACATGGAGGCGCTCGTGGCCAAGGCGCGCGAGCGCGTGGCGGACCGCTGGCACTGCGTGGTGCTCACCGACGGACCCGGCTCGGCCCGCCGCCTCGCCGAGGTGTTCTCCGACGCCGGACTCACCGCTGGCGGGCTGGGGGAGCAGGTTCCCGGCCACCCCGAGCCCGGGCTGATCACCCTCGGTGCCGCCGCGCTGGGTACCGGCTTCCTGCTGCCCCAGGCCAAGATCGCCGTGGTCACGGAGCAGGACATCTTCGGCCGGCACCGCACCGCGGGAACCCGGGCCACAGGCGGCAAGCTCGCCCGGCGTCGTCGCCATGCCGTGGATCCGCTCGCGCTGACCGCGGGCGACTACGTGGTCCATGCCCAGCACGGCATCGCGCGGTTCGTGGAGCTGCAGCGTCGCAAAGTGGCCGGGGCGCCGCGCAGCAGCGCCGGGGCCGAGTCCTACCGCGAGTACCTCGTGCTGGAGTACGCCTCCTCGAAGCGCGGGGCGCCCGGGGATCGTCTCTTCGTGCCGACCGAGCAGCTCGATCTGGTGAGCCAGTACGTGGGTGCGGAATCGCCCACGCTGTCCAAGATGGGCGGCTCGGACTGGGCCCAGACTAAGTCCAAGGCCAAGCGCGCCACCAAGCAGATCGCCGGCGAGTTGATCCGCCTCTACTCCGCCCGCATGGCCTCCCGCGGCCACGCCTTCGCCACGGACACCCCGTGGCAGAAGGAGCTCGAAGAGGCCTTCCCGTACATGGAGACCCCCGATCAGCTCACCACGGTGGACGAGATCAAGCGGGACATGGAGTCCCAGGTCCCCATGGACCGGCTCGTCTCCGGCGACGTGGGCTTCGGCAAGACCGAGGTGGCCGTCCGCGCCGCATTCAAGGCCGTGCAGGACGGCAAGCAGGTGGCCGTCCTCGTCCCGACGACGCTGCTCGCCCGCCAGCACCACCAGACCTTTTCCGATCGCTTCGCCGGTTTCCCCGTGACGGTCGCCGCCCTGTCTCGCTTCCAGACCGCCAAGGAGTCCAAGGACGTCCTGGCGCGGCTGGCTTCGGGAGAGGTGGACGTCATTGTCGGCACGCACCGGCTGCTCGGCGAGGCCGTCCAGTTCAAGGACCTCGGCCTGGTGATCGTGGACGAGGAGCAGCGCTTCGGTGTGGAGCACAAGGAAGCGCTCAAGAAGATGCGCACCAATGTGGACGTGCTGGCCATGTCCGCCACGCCGATCCCGCGCACCCTCGAGATGTCCCTGACCGGCATCCGCGAGACGTCGACGCTCGCCACCGCACCGGAGGAACGCCACCCCGTGCTGACCTCGGTGGGCCCGTACACGGATCAGCAGGTGGTGGCAGCCGTGCGCCGTGAGCTGATGCGCGAGGGCCAGGTGTTCTACGTGCACAATCGCGTGACCACCATCGACGGCGTCGCGCGCCGGCTCGCCGAGTTGGTCCCGGAGGCGCGCATTGCGGTGGCACACGGCAAGATGGGTGAATCCCGCCTCGAGCAGATCATGGTGGACTTCTGGGAGAAGAAGTTCGATGTGCTGGTCTCTACCACCATCATCGAGACCGGCCTGGACATCGCCAATGCCAACACCCTGATCATCGAGGACGCCCACCGCTACGGCCTGAGCCAGCTGCATCAGCTGCGCGGCCGCGTGGGGCGCGGCCGTGAGCGGGCCTACGCGTACTTCCTCTACGACCCGCAGAAGGCGCTGGGCGAGGTGGCGCTCGAACGCCTCAAGGCCGTGGCCACGCACAATGAGCTTGGCGCCGGCATGCAGTTGGCGATGAAGGACCTCGAACTGCGCGGTGCCGGCAACCTCCTCGGCGGCGAGCAGTCCGGCCACATCGCCGGCGTGGGCTTCGACCTCTACCTGCGGATGGTGGGCGAGGCGGTCGCCGACTTCAAGGGTGAGGAGGACACCGCTCCCGCCGAGGTCAAGGTGGAGCTGCCCATCAACGCGCACCTGCCTCATGACTATGTGCCCGGCGAGCGGCTCCGCCTGGAGATGTATCGGAATCTGGCCACCGCGCACGACGACGCCGCGCTCGAGGCGGTCATCGAGGAGATGCGGGACCGCTACGGTGCTCCGCCGCAGCCGGTGCAGTCGTTGATCGCGGTCGCCCGGTTCCGAAACAGCGCCCGGGCCGCCGGGGTCAGCGAGGTCATGATGCTGGGCAAGAACGTGAAGTTCGGACCGGCCGAGGATCTGCCCGAGTCCCGCCAGGTGCGCCTGGAACGCATGTACCGCGGCGCCCAGGTCAAGCCGGCGCTGAACGCCGTCCTGATTCCGCGCCCGGCCACCAAGCCCGTGGGCGGGACCGATCTGATCGATGCCCCGCTGCTCGAATGGGCGCAGCAGGTGGTCGATGTCATCTTCGCGCCAGAGAAGACACAGGATTGATACAGGTCTGAGGCCGGGCTACGATCATCGCGAGCGTCACACACTCGGAAGCGGCCATCGCATCATCCCACGTCAGGCCGCATTAAGTGAGTGACCTCCGTCTCGAATCACTCCACATCCCGGGTGGCTCGAGGCGCGCAGTGCACCCGTCTCATTCCCACCGCCGGCACTGCCGCGGTCGTCGAAGGAGGGCTGTCATGGCCGCAGAAGAGAACAACGACAAGCAGAAGACCCTGTCCCGCCGGTCCGTGACCGCGGGAATCGCCTGGTCCGTGCCGGCCGTCGCCGCCGTGTCCGCGGCCCCGCTGGCCGCCGCGTCCCCGGTGTGCATCAGCGTGGAAGGCGTGGGCGACGCCTGGAAGTACCCGGAACAACGAGGCCGGCACGTTCCATGCCTACGCCTTCAGGGTCACGATCACGAACCGAACCGCCGAGACCGTTCGGGTCACTCCGGGCTTTGGCACGGTCAGGTTCGCCTCCGGAAAGACCGGCGGCACCCTCGAACTCTACGGGGACAATCCGTGCACGGGTGGACGTGAGTTGTCCCCGGACGACCCTCGGCTGTTTCTGGCGCCGAATGAGTCGGTCACCCTGTGGATCGTGCTGGACGAGACCGGCAACTCGGCCAATGAGAGTGGCTGCATCGAGTCTGCCCTCGAGATCGTCTTCGCCAGCGGTGAACTCCAGGGCGAGGGGTGCGGCACCGCCACTGTGCCCCAGGTGTGCTTCGATACGACGCCGCCCACCTGCTGACGCCCGCCGACGGCACAGCTCACGAACAACGCCCGCCGCAGACTCACATCTGCGGCGGGCGTTCTTCGTTCGTGGACACGTCAGCCGCGGTCCCGTGCGTTGCGTCATCCGTCATGGCCGCATCGTCGCCGTAGTAGGCGGAGTAGTCCGAACCGGCCGCTCCATAGCCGCCTCCGTAGTAGTCGGCGCCGATGCCGGCTGCGGGGACGCCATTGACCACCACGCCCAGCACCACGGCGTCCACATTCGCCAGCATCTCCGCGGCGACCTGCAGGTGCTCCTTCGGCGTCTTGCCGTGGCGCGTGACCAGCACTGTGCCGTCCACGGACCGCGCGAGCAGCGTGGAATCGGTGACGGGGAGCACGGGCGGAGCGTCGATGAAGACGAGGTGTGTCTCGGCCAGCTCCGCGACGAGCTCGCGCATGCGTTGCGATCCCAGCAGCTCCGAGGGGTTGGGCGGGCGGCGACCGGACGGCAGGACCATGAGGCCGTGGGCGCCGACCTCTGCGAGCGCGTCGTCGAGCTGGGCGGCGCCCATGAGGACCTCGGACAGGCCGACGCGGCCCTTGAGACCGAACAGCCCGGCCTGGCGGGGCCGGCGCAGATCAGCGTCAATCAGGATGACGCGCTCCCCCGCGGCCGCCACCGTGAGGGCCAGATGGGAGATGACCGTCGACTTGCCCTCGCCGGGGTTGGATGAGGTCACCGCAATGGAGCGGGGCTGATGATCCACTCCCACGAAGCGGAGATTGGTGCGCAGTTGGCGGATGGCTTCGGCCGCGCGCGGCGCCGGGGTGCCCAACCGTGCATCGGCCTCGGTGACGAGAGTTTCATCTTTGGGAATGACACCGAGTAGACCTGCACCGGTGGCATTCTGCGCGTCGGTGGTGGTGCGGATCCGCAGGTCCACCACGCGGCGCAGCAGGGACACCACGATGCCCGCGACGAGTCCCAGCGCCATGCCGATCGCGGCATTGCGCAGCACATGGGGACTGGAGGGCCCGGCCGGGGGGAGAGCATCCTCCATCGCCGTCACCCGGACGTTCGACGTGGGATCCAGATCATTGGCCACGTGCGCGGTGGCCACCAAGGCCTCGTTCGCGAGGTCCGCAGCCCCCTGGGCGGAGGTGGCGTTGGCAGAGACCTGAATCAGATTGGTGTCCGGGACAACGGCGCCCTGCAGGCTGATGCCGCCGGACTCGAGGCCCGTGGCCTCCATGACGCGTTCGCGGACCGGCCGGCTGTTGATCAGCGGGACGTAGGAACGGGCGCGGCCCTGGGCCGTCTCCGTGCCGGACAGCGTCGCCTCGCCCTCCACCACCACCAGGCCCGTGGACACCGCCGTGTACACGGTGGGCTGCACCCAAGAGAAGATCAGGCCGACGGCGAGGCCCAGGGCCGTGGAGAGGACCAGCACCCAACGATTGGCGCGTAGCACGCGCAAGAGGTCAACGAGATTCACATGCCACTTCCGGAATCGAGGGATACTGTGCTCAGCCTAGCAATGACCTGGGGCGTAGTAGCCTGGGTGCACCCGCATCGCGCACCCCGATCAGCACCCCGTTGACACCCTGACAGAGGCGGTCGTGTGAGTCTTCCTCCTACCCCCGTGGCCGCCGGTGACACCCGGTGGTCCGAGGTGGCCCGACGCCGTCGAGCCCAGCAGCGCGCCCAAGCCCCAGGTCGTCACCTCTGGGATGACGCCGAAGCGGGCCCCCTCCAGCAGCGCCGTCCCCGCACGGGCCTCGACGTTCTGCTCGGGGCGGCCCTGATGCTCTCGATCGGCGTGCCGCTGCCCCTCGTGGGTGGCGCTCCGCTGGGCGACCTCGCGGTGTTCGCCCTGATTGTTCTCGCGGTGCTGCGACGCCCTGTTCGTGATGCCCAGCTCCTGCAAGCGGGTGTCCTGCTGGCTATCCTCGTTCTCCTCGCGATGAGTGTGGCGAGCGGGCTGCAGGGCATCGACGAGCTGGCGATCCTGCGCCGCCTGGTGCGGATTGCCGCCTTGGGCACGCTCGTTCTGATGTGCGCCAGCGGCCGGGTGGATCTGCGAGCGATCCTGCACGGCGCGGCACTGACCTTGCTGATCAATATTCCGCTCTTCTACGCGGGTCTTCTGCCGCGGCCGTACGATGACTACCTGACCGGCCTCGTGGACGACAAGAACGTGGCCGGGTTTCTCTACGCGGTGCTGCCCGTCCTGTTGGTGGCCACGCTGCGCTCGGTTCGAGCCAAGGTGGTCGTCCTGGGGGCGGGGGCCGTCCCGGTCTACCTCACCGGATCGCGCACGGCGATTGCTGCGTATGCCTGTGCCGTGTTGTGGCTGCTCATCGCCCCGCGGCTGCGGGTGGCCGCGCGGCTGCTGCTCGTCGGCGTCATGGGGATCGTGGTCTCCTACGCAGAGGAGAACTTTGCGCAGATCGGCGTCTTCGCCTCGCGCACGGGCACCGATTGGCTGCGGGACCAGATTCACGAGGCGTCCTGGGAGAAGACGTTGGCCGCACCGTGGCACGGCTACGGTGTGGGCACCGCGACCGTGGAGGTGGGCTTCTCGCGCTGGTTCTACCACCAGTCCTACCTCGGACTGTGGACGGAAGGGGGATTCATCTTCTTCGCCGCCGTCCTCGCCGCCTACCTCGTCTTCGGTCTGCGGCCGTTCTCTCGTAGCGTCCGCTCGCCTTCACGCGTGGCCGTGGAGGCGGCCACCGTCGTCGTGCTGGTGGTGGCCACGCAGCTGGGCGAGACCTTTCTGAGCATCGGTGGGGCGCTCGTGCTCGCGGCGGGCGCGGTGCTACTGGTGGCCGAGCACGGCACCCCGCCGACAGACGCGGAGCGCCGTCGCCGTGCCGCTCAGCTGAGGATGCGCGCGCAGCGAGCGTTCACGACTGAGGACGGCTCGCCCGCCGCAGCACTGCGGCGATGACATCCACCGCTGGTTCGAGGGTCTCGGCCATACGGGCATAGGCTGCATCCCCGCGGCGGAACGGGTCCGGTAGATCCCGGGTGGGGCTCGTCTCCGCTGCCACCCACCGCTGCGCCCGCTCCGCCCACGCCGTCAGGTCTCCGGCGGCTGGGGCAGCGTCCGCACTCGCCACGTCGGCCTCGGCGAGGAGGTCCTGGGCCGCTGCGGCGAAGTCCAGGATGGTGAACACGCGCCGTGCGGCACCGGGCACCTCGGTCAGCACCTGCTCGGCGTGCGCGTCGGTCGCGGTGAGGACTAGCGAGGCCTGCTCGATCAGCGGTGCACGCACTGTGCTCGGCCGGTGCTGCTCGAGACTCGTGGCCGCGCCGGGAGCCACACCGCGGGCCGCCTCGATGATCGGTTCCGGCACGCGTAACCGGGGATTGACTCCGGTGCCGGCGCTGATCACTCGCACCGCGCTGCCCGGCATCGTGCCGGCCGACTCCCCGCCCGCGTCCTTGAGTGCTGCGGCGAGGCGGTGATGCAGATAGGCCGACCGGCAGATATTGCCCGTGCACACCACCAGGACGGTGGGCACGCCGTCGCCAGCAACGCTGGCCCCCCGTGCGGGGCTGGCCCGGACGGCGTCGTCGGAATCACCTGCGGTTCCCGCGCCCGCACCCCCGGACCACCCGAAGCCCGAGCGACGCGAGGCCTCAGACTGACGCGGCAGGCCGCGAGCCCGGGAGAAGGAGAAACGCGAGGACATCAGGATCACCTCAGCCAGATTCGGGGTGAGACGTCACCGCGGGGGCGGGGACGGCATCGGGACGATGGGCAGGGCGCGCGTCACCGGACGGTCCTGCGCGTGAGCGGCCGGGCGGCGACGGAACAGGAAGAACTGCTGGGGCACGCCGGTGAGCAGGCGGGACACCGGCGTGGCGAGCAGCAGCACTCCCACGCCCCAGGAGATGAGCAGCGTGAGGACAAACTTGTCCCGGGCCTCGAGGATCCCGGCGTCCATGATCTCCATGAGGATCTGCCCGTGGGCGAGCACCACCACCGTGCCGGTGCGCACCAGCGTGGAGATGGTGAAGCGAATGGCCCGGCCCGCCCCCGTGCGCTCGGCGAGCATCTGGAAACCACGGTTCACCGCTGCGGAGAACACCAGCACCATGCCGGCCGCGATGAGCACGCCCACTAGCGGCGTGAGCACCGGGGTGCCGAAGCCGCCGAACTTGATGTTGTGCGGCGCCAGACCCAGCCAGACTGCACCGAGTCCCACGACGATCCAGGACAGGCCGATCGCCGTGCGGTGGCGTGTGATCCGGGGTTGGACCTTCCAGCGGAAGAGCTCCCCGGCCAGGACAAAGAACAGGCAGGGCAGGGCGAGGCCCACACCCAGGACGGTGCGCGCGAGGCCCGAGTCCGGGATCACGTGGGACAAGGTCAGCCCCAGACCGGCCACCACCCAGGCCACCCAGGACGGGAACCGCTCGAGGAAACGGCGCAGCACCACGGTGAAGAAGAGCACGGCGATGAACCAGAACGCCCACCACGGCGGCTCCTGATCGGCACCGCCGTACCAGCCGCTGCGCAGCAGCTCCCAGAAGCGTTCGGGGTTGTCTCGCGTCCAGCGCCAGGCCGCCGCGCTCATGAGCACCGCCCAGACCAGATACGGGATGCCCAGACTGATCCAGCGCGAGCGCACATCCGGGCCGAAGGGCCGGTTGCGGGTCCAGAAGTATCCGGTGAGGAAGAAGAACAGCGGCATGCGCCAGATCTCCAGGTAGGCCGTGAAGGTCAGCTCGGAGAGGTAGGCGTGGCCCAGCACCACCGCGGCCACGGACACAAGACGCAGGGCGTCCACCCCGATGTTGCGGGTGGACGCCCTGTGGAGCGTGGCGCGTGCTGGCCGTGAACTCAAGGATCCCGGACGGGAGTCTGCGTCAGTGACCCGCGGTGTGGGAGCCGCCGCGCTGCGGAGCGTGGATCACCACGGGGTCAGCGGTGTCGCTGCGGCCGATCACGTGCTGCGGGATCGCGAAGCACAGCACGGCGGCCACGGTGAAGACGAGGCCCGGAATCCACACGGTGTCCAGGGTCCACCAGTTCAGTGCGTACATGCTGCCCAGCAGCAGCGCCGAGCAGACGATGAACGCCACCAGCGAGCCCCACAGGCCGCCAACGTTGGAGTGGTCAATGGGCTTGCCGTTGCGGATCACGGTCGGTCTCCTCGTGCGAAGTGCGGTTCAAGCGGTACTGAAGTGCGAATTCGGGGTCTGACGGGCGCGCTCACGCGCTGTCAGTCGAGTCCCAGGATAGCAAGCGTGGCGCTCGCGCCGATGCGTGAGGCGCCAGCCTCGATCATCGCCACCGCGTCCTCGCGGGTGCGGACGCCGCCGGAGGCCTTCACACCGACGCCCTCGCCCACGGTGGCCCGCATGAGGGCCACGTGCTCCTCCGTGGCGCCGGCGGTGGAGAACCCGGTCGAGGTCTTCACGTAGTCGGCGCCGGCCTCCACCGCAGCCTCGCAGGCCAGGACGATGGCGTCGTTATCGAGCAGCGCGGTCTCCACGATCACCTTGAGCAGCGCCCCGCCCTCACCTGCCGCGCCGTCCGCGTGCGCGGCCTCGGCCACCGCACGGATGTCCTCGACGAGTCGCTCGCGGTCGCCGGCGCGCGCCGCAGCCACGTCGATCACCATGTCCACCTCATCGGCGCCCTCGGCGATCGCCTGCGTGGTCTCGAACGCCTTGACCGCGGTGGCCGAGGCGCCCAGAGGGAAGCCGATGACGGTGCACGTGAGCACCTCGCTGCCCTCCAGGCCCTGCTTCACGGTGGACACCCAGCGCGGATTGACGCACACGGACTTCACGCCGGCCCGGCGAGCCTCGGCGACCACGCGGGCGATGTCCTCGGCCGAGGTCTCGGCCTTCAAAGCGGTGTGGTCGATGTAGCGGGCCAGATCGGCGGCGGACAGCGCGGCGGCGCGGGAGGTCTCAGTCATGACACCAGCCTAGGCGGTGCCCGGTCCGCCAGCGGCGTCGTCGCCGGGCTGACGCGTCGGTGCCGCGGGGGACTGGACCAGCCGCTCGACGGCGTCGCGCAACTGAGCAAGCCGGTCCTGCGCCCGGCGGGAATCGGCGTCGGTGGTGCCGAGGTAGGCCTTGAGCTTGGGCTCGGTACCCGAGGGGCGGATCACCACGCGGCTGCCGGTGACCGTGTGGAAAACCAGCCCGTCCGTGGCCGGCAGGGCGTCGGTGCCCACGGCCAAGTCCTCGACTTCGGTGACAGCATCGCCGGCCAGCTCGCGCGGCGGGTCCTGCCGCAGCCGGGCCATGGTGTCCGCGATCAGCGAGAGGTCACTCACCCGCACGGAGACCTGCGTGCTGGGCATCGAGCCGGAGTCGGCGTCCAGCGCCGCGAGGGCCTCGAACACGCTCTGGCCCCGCGCCACGAGCTGCGCGACGCACTCGGCGGCCACGAGCGCCGCCGTCAGCCCGTCCTTGTCTCGCACCAGATCCGGGGCCACGCAGTAGCCCAGGGCCTCCTCGTAGCCGTAACCGAGCTCCGGAGCGCGCGAGATCCACTTGAACCCGGTCAGCGTGATGTAGTGGTCCACGCCCGCCGCCGCCGCGAGCTGGCCCAGTTGCGGGGAGGAGACCAGCGAGGCTGCGGTGGAGCGTCCCATCGCGGCGAGGCGGGGCAGCAGATGGGCGCCCAGCAGCACGCCCACCTGGTCGCCGGTGAGCATGCGGTAGTCGCCCTCGGCGGTGCGGGCGGCCAGGGCGAGGCGATCGGCGTCGGGGTCGTTCGCGATGACCAGGTCCGCCGCGTGCTCGCGAGCCGCGGCCAGCGCCAGGTCCATGGCACCGGGCTCCTCGGGATTGGGGAAGCTGACGGTGGGGAACGCCGGATCCGGCTCGGCCTGCTCGGGCACCGTGTGCGGGGCGGTGAACCCGGCCTCGGCGAGCAGGGTGGGCAGGATCTCACCACCCACACCGTGCAGCGGCGTGTAGACCAGGCGCAGGCTGCGGGTCTCGGCGAGCTCCGGGTCCAGGACGCTCAAGGCAGCGTCCCGGTAGGCGTCCACGAGGTCCTCGCCCGCGATCTCCCAGCCGTCCGCGGCGAGTTCGATCTCCGCGACGCCGGCGCCGTGGGGGATGCGTGCGGCGATCTCGGCGTCGGCCGGCGCCACGATCTGCGCGCCGCGGCCGGCCTCGTCCGTCATGCGGCCACCGAGGTAGACCTTGTAGCCGTTGTCGGACGGCGGATTGTGCGAGGCGGTGACCATGATGCCCGCGTCGGCGTGCAGGTGCCGCACCCAGAACGCGAGCAGGGGAGTGGGCAGGGGCCGCGGGGCCAGGACTACGTGGGCCCCGGCGGCGGTGAACACGGCCGCCGAATCGCGCGCGAAGTCCGCCGAGCCGCGGCGCGCGTCATAGCCGATGACCACCGTGGGCGCGGCCTCCTCGGGTCCGAGCACATCCCACAGGTAGCGGGCGATGCCGGCCGCGGTGCGCCGCACCACCAGCCGATTCATGCGCGATTCCCCGGGGCCCTCCTCGGCCCGCAGTCCGGCCGTGCCGAACGCTAAGGGTCCTGAGAAGCGCGAACGCAGGCTGGCCAGCGCGGTGGCCGACCCAGCCTCCACCTCGGCGATCTCGGCCTCGAGCGTGGCCACATGCTCCGGATTCAGCTCCGTACGCGCCCACGCGCGGGCGGTATCCAGCAGGGCGGCGACGTCGTCGGGACGAGCAAGCGCGGGGTCAGTCATGAGCAGGTCCTTCGCGAGGGGAGTCGGGGGAGACGGCGGAGGGGTACGCGTCAGAGGCGGGCGATGATGTCCGCGAGCAGCCGCGAGATGCGCGGGCCGGCGGCCTGGCCGGCCTCGACGACCTCCTGATGGGACAGCGGCTCGCGCTGGATCCCGGCGCCGTGGTTGGTGACCAGCGAGATGCCGAAGACCTCGAGACCGGCGTGGCGGGCGGCGATGGCGTCCAGGGCGGTGGACATGCCCACGAGGTCGCCGCCGAGGGTCTTGGCCATGCGGACCTCGGCGGGCGTCTCATACTGCGGCCCAGAGAACTGGACATAGACGCCCTCCGAGAGGCTCGGGTCGATGTGCCGGGCGATCTGGCGGATGCGCGGGGAGTAGAGGTCCGTGAGGTCCACGAAGGTCGCGCCCACCAGCGGGGTGGCACCCGTGGCGTTGAGGTGATCCGAGATCAGCACGGGCGTGCCCGGAGCGATGTCCGGGTTGAGACCGCCGCAGCCGTTGGTCAGCACCACCGTCTTCGCCCCGGCCGCGGCGGCCGTGCGCACCGTGTGGGCCACGGCCTGGGCATCGCGGGACTCGTAGAAATGAGTGCGGGAGCCAAACACCAGCGCCGAGGTGCCATCGGCCAGACGCACGGAGCGGATCGACGCGTTGTGCCCGGGGACCTTCGGTGCGTGGAAGCCGGGCACGTCGGCGAGGTCCACGGTGTGTTCGATCTCCCCGATCAGCTCGGCGGCCCCGCCCCAGCCGGAGCCCAGCACCACGGCGATGCGGTGGGAGGCCACACCGGTGCGCTCCGCGATGACGGTGGCGGCCTCCCGGGCCTGGTCGAAACCGGGGTGGTCACCCGTGAGGTGAGCGGTGGGCATCGCGTTCTCAGTCTGTTCAGTCACGCGCTTCAGTCTAGGTGTGGGGTGGTGCTTGTGACATTGCTGAACAATCCGGTGAGAATGGGACACGTGAGCACCCTGCAGAAGACCTACACCCCGTCCTTGACCATCATCGGCGGTGGCCCCGGCGGCTATGAGGCGGCTCTCGTGGCCGCGAAACTCGGCGCCCAGGTCACCGTCATCGAGCGTATGGGCATGGGCGGCGCGGCCGTGCTCACCGATGTGGTCCCCTCCAAGACCCTGATCGCCGCCGCGGACTCCATGCGCCGCGTGGCCGGCGCCAAGGAGCTCGGCGTGGACATCGGTTCCGAGCCCCACGCCGTGATGAAGGACATCGACAGCCGTATCCTCACCCTGGCCGGTCAGCAGTCCCGGGACATCCGCCACGGCCTCGAGCGCCGGGGTGTGCGCGTGATCATCGGCGAGGGCACGATCATCGGCCCGCACCAGGTGCAGGTCCGCGCCCGCGACGCCGAAGAGGGTGCTGAGCCCGAGGTCATCACCTCGGACGCGATTCTCGTGGCCGTCGGCGCCAGCCCGCGCGAGCTGCCCACCGCCCAGCCGGACGGCGAGCGCATCTTTAACTGGACCCAGGTCTACGCCCTGGATGAGATTCCCGAGCACATGATCGTCGTGGGCTCCGGCGTGACCGGCGCCGAATTCGCCTCCGCCTACAACCTGCTCGGCGCCAAGGTCTCCCTGGTGTCCTCGCGGGACCGCGTGCTGCCCGGCGAGGACTCCGACGCCGCCGAGGTGCTCGAGCGCGTCTTCCAGGCCAATGGCGTCAACGTGGTCTCCCGCTCCCGCGCCGAGGCCGTGGAGCGCACCGAGCACGGCGTGCGCGTCCAGCTCTCCGGTGAGGGTGCCACGGGTCAGCCCGTCCTCGAGGGTTCCCACTGCCTCCTCGCCGTGGGCGGCATCCCCAACACCGCGGACCTCGGCCTCGAGGAGGTCGGCGTGCAGGTCACCGAGTCCGGGCACATCGCCGTCGACGGCGTCTCCCGCACCTCCGTGCCCAGCATCTACGCCGCCGGCGACTGCACCGGCGTGCTCGCCCTGGCCTCGGTGGCCGCCATGCAGGGCCGCATCGCCGTCGCCCATCTCATGGGTGACGCCGTGAAGCCGCTGCGGCCGCACCTCGTGGCCTCCAACATCTTCACCGCCCCGGAGATCGCCACCGTGGGCGTCACCCAAGCCCAAATCGACTCCGGCGACTACCAGGCCGATGTGATCCGCATGGACTTCGACACCAACCCGCGGGCCAAGATGCAGGGCGTCACCGACGGTTTCGTCAAGATCTTCGCGCGCGAGGGCTCCGGCACCGTGATCGGGGGCGTGGTGGTGGCCCCGCGCGCCTCCGAGCTCATCTACTCGATCGCGCTCGCCGTCACCCACAAGCTGCACGTGGACGACGTCGCCGACACCTTCACCGTCTACCCGTCCATGGCCGGCTCGGTGGCCGAGGCCGCCCGCCGTCTGCACGTGCGCATGTAGCCGCTGGGGTTTCCGCCCGCTCACGACGACGGCCCGGTGCGTTCCCATGGGAACTCGCCGGGCCGTCGTCGTTGGTCAGACCAGCTCAGCCCGTCAGCGCTGCGCGCGACGCTCCTTGGCGGAGGTGACGGTGTCCAGATCGGCGTGCTTGGTCTCCGGGGAGGCGGCCAGCGCCACCATGGTGATGGCCGAGGCGATGGCCAAGTAGAAGCCCACCGTGGCCACGCCGAACTCGCTGACCAGCCACGCGGCGATGAACGGGGTCAGCGCGGCGCCGATGATCGAGGACAGGTTGTAGGCCACGCCCGAGCCCGTGTAGCGGGTGTTCGTGGGGAACAGCTCCGGCAGCACGGCGGACATCGGGCCGAAGGTCAGCCCCATGAGGATCATGCCGATGATGAGGAACGCGAGCATGCGCATCACATCGAGGTCCTCGCCGGTGCCCATCTGCTCCGGGCTGAGCCACCAGCCGAAGGTCAGGCCGAAGCCGATCATCAGCGCCGAGACGGTGAGCAGGGTGGGCTTGCGGCCAAACCGGTCCGCGAGGAGCCCGGCGATGGGGACGAACGCGGCGAAGAACAGGATGCCGATCAGCTGCAGCTTGAGGAAGTCCGCGTAGCCGTAGCCCAGCAGGCCGTTGGCGGTGCTGCCGATGGCGTAGGACAGGATCCATGTGGTCATCAGGTAGAAGAGCACGTAGGTGGCGTACATGATGAACGTGCCGAGGATGACCTCGAACCAGTTGCGCTTGAAGACCTCGCCGATCGGCGTCTTGACCTTCTCGTCCTTGGCGAGTGCGCGCTGGAAGACCGGGGTCTCCTCGAGCTTCACGCGCACATAGAGGCCGACCAGCACCATGACGATGGAGATGAGGAACGGCACGCGCCACACCCACGTGAGGAAGGCGCCCTCCATGTCCGGATTGGTGGACTGGTGGCCGGAGGCGATCACCAGGGTCAGGAACAGGCCGTTGGCCATGAGGAAGCCGATGGGGGCGCCGAGCTGCGGCCACATGGCGGCCCACGCGCGCTTGCCCTCCTTCGCGTACTCGGTGGCCAGCAGCGCGGCACCGGACCATTCGCCGCCCAGGCCCAGGCCCTGGAAGAAGCGCAGGATGGTCAGCATGGCCGGCGCCCACAGGCCCACCTGGAAGTAGGTGGGCAGCAGGCCGATGAGGAACGTGGCGATGCCCATGGTGAGCAGCGAACCGATCAGGGTGGTCTTGCGGCCCACGCGGTCGCCCAGGTGGCCGAAGATCACGGCACCCAGCGGGCGCGCCACGAAGGCGGTGCCGAAGATGGCCAGCGAGGCCAGGGTGGCGGTCTGCTGGTCGCCACCGGCGAAGAACAGCAGCGGGAACACCGAGATGGCGGCCGTGGCGTAGATGTAGAAGTCGTAGAACTCGATGGACGTGCCCACGAGCGAGGCGAAGACCACGCGCCCGCGAGGCACCTCCGCGGCCGAAGCGAGGCTGGCTTCCGAGCCGGGCGCCGCAGACGCGGCGCTCTCGGCGGCTGGACGTGATGGCATGGTGTCCCTCCCGGTGTCTTGCGATGCGGCCCCGGATCAGCGAGTGGCCGTCTCATACAGTGATGTCCCTCACCCACGGGTGAGTGGGCGAGGGACATCGTGCCCCAGGAACCGGGATGGTGTCCAGGTGAGCGCCGCCACATGACGCGGCGGACGCGCAGGTGGCCGGATGGGGTCAGTCGCCGTCGACGATCTCCGCGAGCACCGAGCCCGCCGAGACGGTGTCCCCGGCGCTGACGGTCAGGCCCTTCACGACGCCGGCCCGGTGGGCGGTGAGCGGCTGCTCCATCTTCATGGCCTCCATGACCACGATGAGCTCACCTTCCTCCACGGTCTGGCCGTCCTCGACGGCGACCTTCACGACCGTGCCCTGCATCGGTGCCGTCAGCGCGTCGCCGCTGGGTGCGGCACCGGCGGCACCGCGGCGGCCGCCACCCCGGGGCTTGCGCCGGGAACCTGCTCGCTGGGCGGCGTCCTGCACCGAGTGCAGGGCCGTGGCGAAGGTGGGCAGGGTGACCTCAACCCGCTTGCCGTTGACCTCCACGGTCAGGGTGTGGCGCGACTCGGGGCCAACCGGGTCCGCGGGCAGGCTCTCCGCGGCGGGCAGTTGCTGCTGGAAATCGGTCTCGATCCAGCGCGTGTGCACGGAGAACTCGGCGTCGCCGCCGGCCAGCTCGGGGGCGAAGGCGGGGTCCTGCACCACGGCGCGGTGGAACGGGGTGACCGTGGGCATGCCGGCGATGTCCATCTCGGCCAGAGCACGGGCCGAGCGGCGCAGTGCCTGCTCGCGGGTGGCTCCCGTGACGATCAGCTTGGCGACCATGGAGTCGAACGCGCCGGAGACGGTCTCGCCCTCCGTGACGCCGGCGTCCACGCGCACGCCGGGGCCGGAGGGCATGCGGAAGCGCGTGAGGCGGCCGGGGGCGGGAAGGAAGCCACGGCCCGGGTCCTCGCCGTTGATGCGGAACTCGAAGGAGTGACCGGTGACGGTGGGGTCCTCGTAGCCGAGGGCCTCGCCGCGGGCGAGGCGGAACTGCTCGCGCACCAGATCGATGCCCGTGACCTCTTCGGAGACGGGGTGCTCCACCTGCAGGCGGGTGTTGACCTCGAGGAACGAGATGGTGCCGTCCTCGCCCACGAGGAACTCGCAGGTGCCAGCGCCCTGGTAGCCAGCCTCACGCAGGATGGCCTTGGAGGACTCGACGAGCCGCTGGTTCTGCTCCTCGCTCAGGAACGGGGCGGGCGCCTCCTCCACGAGCTTCTGATTGCGGCGCTGCAGCGAGCAGTCGCGGGTGGACACTACGACGACGCCACCGTGGGCGTCCGCGAGGCACTGGGTCTCCACGTGACGGGGACGGTCCAGGAAGCGCTCCACGAAGCACTCGCCGCGACCAAAGGCGGCGATCGCCTCGCGGACCGCCGAGTCGTAGAGCTCAGGGATCTCATCCCGCACGCGGGCGACCTTGATGCCGCGTCCGCCGCCACCGTGGGCGGCCTTGATGGCCAGGGGCAGGCCGAACTCGTCCGCGAAGGCCAGGACCTCAGCGGTGCCGGAGACGGGCTCCTTGGTGCCCGGGGCCAGGGGAGCGCCCACCGAGGTGGCGATGCGCCGGGCCGAGACCTTGTCACCCAGAGCCTCGATCGCCTCGGCGGGTGGGCCGATCCAGACCATGCCAGCACCCTCCACGGCGCGGGCGAACTCGGCGTTCTCGGAGAGGAAACCGTAGCCGGGGTGGACGGCGTCGGCGCCGGAGCGCTCGGCGGCGTCGAGGATTTTGTCGACCAGCAGGTATGAGTCCGCCGCGGTGGCACCGCCCAGGGCGACGGCTTCGTCGGCCATGCGCACGTGCAGGGCATCCCGGTCCGGTTCGGCATAGACGGCCACGGAGGTCAGGCCCTCGTCCGCGCACGCCCGGATCACACGGACGGCGATCTCGCCGCGATTGGCGATGAGCACGCGGGAGAAGCGGCGCACCGGGGGCTGCTCCGCGGTCTCGGTGTCCTGACGAACGGGATCGTGGCTCATGGGGTACGGAATCTCCTCGGGTCGGCAGGGGCTATGCGCAGCCGAGCGGCTGAGTCATGCACCACGGTGCGCAACCGTGTGCGATGTACGCGGACGGGTTCCGCGTGATGGGCTCAGGCGCGCAGACGGCTGACGTCCCATCGTAACGGCGCGGCCTGTCGACTTCCTCCAAACCTCACCGCGGCAGGGGCTCAAATCTCCCGTCGAGGGTTGTCGACATCCTCCACATTTCCCGCGGAGCCGTCACCGGGGGTGGCTGCTGTCCATGCGGCATCCGCTGGCCAGGCACCGACGTGAGGGAAGTGTCACACTTCTTGTGAAACGGCCATGATTCAGTTGATAGCACATATAGTGGACAGTACGTGTGCGTGACTCGGGGAGCGGCCGTCGCTGTGTCGTCACCGAACGCCCACGTCACCCGCCATTCTCCTCGATCACCACCCTGTCTCCCGTGATCACGATGACTCGAAAGGACAGCGACATGAACGACGCTCTCCGTCACCCCCACCCGTCCGACTCGTCCGTCAGCCGTCGTACCGTGGCCCAGGGTCTCGCCTGGTCAGTCCCGGCCGTCGCTGCCGTGGCCGCTGCGCCCTCCTACGCCGCGTCCTCGCCGGTCACCGTGACCGGTTCGGTCTGCCAGTTGTTCTACGGCGGCGGCACGGTGAACTACCAGGTCCACAGCATCTACTTGGGGGTGACGTCGTCCACCGGGATCATCCCCGAGGGCACCGTGCTCACCTGGACCGTGGATGTCGGTGCGGACCCGTCTGGCAGGCACAGCGTGGTGCCCACGACGAACTACAGCGCGGACAACAAGTGGAGCCTGGCGCTGTCCCCGTCCGCAGGCGGCACCAACATCGGCAGGCTGACGGTCACCCTGACCTTCCACCAGGACTACGTCTACAGCGGCACCTGGTGTGCCCCGGCCATCATCTGGACGGATAGCATCGTGGCAGGCTCATCGCGTGCGCTCATGCCGCAGGCTCCCATCACGGTGACCTCCAACGGCGTGACCAGTGGGCCGGGCAACGTCACCTCGGGCGGCACCGGCACCCTGGCATACACGGCACCCAAGCGGCACCCACAGGGCATCAACCAGACGGGACGCGCTCCGCATATCTACCGCAGCAAGTCCGGGGTGCAGTCGTGCTACCCCGAGGTGCAGTTCTCCCGGGTCAACAGCAACGACGGTGTGGATAACGTGGCCACCTGGCCGGCCGGTGTCACGCCCCCGGGTGAGCGCTCCACGTGGGGCGGTAGCACGGCGCGTGCCGATGCGAACGGTCAGTCCAGCCCGGTCTTCCGGCAGACGGCACGTTCCGGTCAGTACAACCACGCCGCCGTCTGCTGATCACGTACCGCGACGCATACGGCTCTGTGGCCCGTCTCCGATGAGGCGGGCCACGGTGGTCTCACCTCCGTTCCAGCGATCGTTACCCAGTAACACACCACGTCTTGGGAAGGACGTCTCCACATGACTGAGCTCACCAACGCCGCGCTCTGCCCCACTCCTAGCCGTCGCACCGTAGCGCAGGGACTTGCCTGGTCCGTTCCTGCTGTGGCGGCCGTGGCCGCCGCCCCCGCCTATGCAGCATCGCCCTGCGCCGAGGGCTGCTTCGAGTTGCGGTGGGATCAGTTCGAGCAGGGGACTCGGGTCGATGGTGAGACCGCGACGACCGTGAACACCGCCGGTGTGGCGTGCGGTGCTCCGGTGACGGCGGCGATTTCCGTGAACATGGGTGGTTCGCCGGGAACGGCTGCCGGCAGCGTCCAGTCCAGCCAGTGCTCGACGGATCGGTACAGCAGTACCTTCAACGGAGTGGTTGACCATCGGGGCGAGCAGAACGGCAACCCTGCCGCGACAAGACCCTACGACCTGACGCGGCCGGGGCCGCCGGCGAATCCGCGCCCGTCCAATGTCGACGGTCTCGGTCTGATGCTGAACATCGGCCACAATACGACCACCTCGGTGACCTTCACGCTGTCGCAGCCGGTCTCGTCTCTCGCGATCAAGGTCAACGACATCACGTCGAATCCCACACAGACCTTTCCGGGCCTCAATTACCGCGACCATGTGTCGTTCTCTCAGCCCACCACCGTGTCCGGCACCCCGGACGGGATGTACGCACCGAGCGCGACGGAGCTCGCTGCCGGGCAGGAGTTCTACCGGACCGCGCTGATCAACTCGTCGCGTGGTGACGTGAAGAACACGTTCACCACCGCGCCGGGCATTGCCCCGTTCAGTACTTTCACCGTGTCCTACCGCGCCCCGGACCGCTGCGGCTGGCAGTTCCTCCAGCTGGGCAATCTGACCGTCTGCCTCTGAGACGGGTGGGGCTTAAGCCGAGAAGTCCGTCAGGGACAGGCCCAGCTCCGCCAGCAGGGCCCGTGTGCGCTGCACCGAGACGCCCAGCACGCTGTGCGGATCGCCCTCCACACCGTCCACCAGTGCGGCACCGCGCCCATCGAGAGTGAAGGCACCGGCACACAGCAAGGGCTCACCGGTGGCGATGTAGGCATCGGATTCGGCCTCGGTCACGGCAGCGAAGTGCACGGTGGTGGAGACGGTGTCTCCCAGCTCGGCCTGTCCGCTGCCATCAGCGGCCTGCGGCGCCCCAGCGTCCTCGCGGGTGTCCACGAGCCAGTGGCCGGTGTGCAGCACACCGCTGGCCCCGCGCATCAGGGCCCACCGTTGCCGGGCGACCTCCGCGGTGCATGGCTTGCCGTACACCTGGCCGCCGAGTTCGAACACCGAATCGCAGCCCAGCACCACGGCGCCGGAGACCTGAGGGGCGACAGCCCGGGCCTTGGCCTGGGCCAAGATCAGCGCGGTGTCTGCGGGTGTCAGCGACGCCTCGCCCGCCTCGGCACGGCGGGCCGCTTCGGCCTCCACCGCAGCGTCCTCGTCCACGTCGGAGACCACTACGCGGAACCGCACCCCGGCCTCCCGGAGCACCCGGGCACGGGTGGGGGAGGCCGAAGCGAGGATGAACTCCGGGAGCGCAGAGCTCACGCGAGGGCCTCGCGCAGCGTGTCCAGACCCATCGAGCCCAAGCGCAGCGCGCGGGTGTGGAAGGTCTTCAGGTCGAAGTCCGCGCCCTCGCGTGTCTCGTGCTCGGAGCGAATCTGCTCCCAGATGCGCTGACCCACCTTGTAGGACGGTGCCTGGCCCGGCCAGCCCAGGTAGCGAGCGAACTCGAATCGACGCTGTCCCTCCGAGATGTTCAGGTGCTTGGACAGAAACGCGTAGCCCTTCTCCGGGTCCCACGCGCCGCCGCCCTCCGAGGCCGGCGCCTCGAAGCCGCAGTGGTAGCCGATGTCGAACACCACGCGGGCGGCACGCATGCGCTGCATGTCCAGCATGCCGAGGTGATCGCCCGGATCCTCGAGGAAACCCAGCTCCTCCATGAGCTTCTCGGCGTAGAGCGCCCAGCCCTCACCGTGCCCGGAGGTCCAGCAGGCGTTGCGGCGCCACGCGTTGATCTCATCGCGGGCGAGCATGGCGGTGGCAACCTGCAGGTGATGGCCCGGCACACCCTCGTGGTACACGGTGGTGGTCTCGGCCCACGTGGTGAAGGTGTCCTCCCCGGCCGGTACGGACCACCACATGCGCCCGGGGCGGGAGAAGTCATCCGAGGGGCCGGTGTAATAGATGCCGCCCTCCTGGGTGGGGGCGATCATGCACTCCAGCTGGTCCATGGGGGCCGGAATCTCGAAGTGCTCCGTCATCGCCTCGACGGCATCGTCGGAGAGGCGCTGCATCCACTCCCGCAGGGCCGAGGTGCCCCGCAGCTGACGCTGCGGGTCCGCGTCGAGCAGAGCACGGGCCTCCTCGATGGTCGCACCGTGCTTGATGCGTTCGGCGTCGGCCTGCTGCGCCTCGATGATCCGCGCCAACTCTTCCTGGCCCCACGCATAGGTCTCCTCGAGATCCACGGTGGCCCCCAGGAAGTTCCGCGAGGCCAGGGTGTAGTACTCGCGACCGACGGCGTCGTGCTCCGGGGCGTGGGGGAGCAGTTCGGCCTCGAGCGTCTGAGCGAAGCGAGCGTAGGCCTCGGCGGCCGCAGCGGCGTTCGTCTCGATTTTCGAGGTGAGAGCGGCCGACACGGCGTCATGCTCGGCCGCGCGCTGCACCAGACCCGGGAAGAAACCGCCGTCAGTGCCGTGGGCGCGGGCCTGCTCCATCACGATCTTCACCTGACGCTGGGCGGCCACGTGGCCGGCGTCGCGGGAGGCGAGCAGCGACTGCGTGTACCCCTCGAGCGCTGCGGCCACATGGGCCAGGCGACCGCTGATGTGACCCCACTGCTCGGTGGTGTCCGTGGGCATGAGGTCGAAGGTGGCACGGATGCTCTGTGCGGGGCAAGCAATGTTGTTCAGCTCGGTGCGGCCGGTGGCGTACAGCTCGCGGTGCAGCCCCACGCGCTCGCGCAGGGCCGCGAGCGTGACCCGGTCCACCTCATCCAGCGGCTTCAATGCCTCGAGGTCCTGGAGGAGTTCTGCGTGCAACGCGTCCTGAGCCTCTGCCCCGGCGGGGGAGAAGTCCGGGTACTCGGTCTCGCGTCCGGCCCGGCCCAGCTGCGTGGCCCAGTCCGGGTTCAGCTGCAGCAGATCCTCGAAGAAACGCTCGGCGCGCTCGTCGATGGCAGTGGGGGTGCGGTCTGCTGCCGAGGGCTGGTGAGCGGAGTCTACGGGGACGTGCGTGCCCTCGGGGGATGTGGTGGGGGTCATGGGCGTCAGTCTAAGCGAGTCCCGGCACGCCAACGGCCCGGCTCATACCACTCAAGGCAGGAGCCGAGCCGTTCGATGGCGCCCGGATGCGTGGGGATCAGGTGCAGACGCGCATGTTGCCGATGGCGATAAACTCGGCGTTGCGGCGCGCGAAGCTCGTGTTCGTGCCACCCGTGTAGGTGTTGTCGTACCGCATCGTCAGGTCCGTGGCAGCAAGACCTGAGACGGTGAAGTTGGCCGGACCCACATTCTGATTTGACCCGGTCTCGTAGACACCCGTGCGGAAGAACTGCGTCCCCGCGGTGCCGGATGTTCGATTGAACAGGGCGGTCTGACCGGACACGTTCACGGTGCCCTGGTTGAACGAGACGGTGTCAATGTGACGCCACGCGTTTGAGTTGATGGTGTTGTTGACGCGCGTGATGTCATAGATGTCCATGCTCACGCTCGTCACCTGTGCACCAAAAGCGAACTCGATGTTCGCAGCGGCTCCCGGCAGGTACTGGTTGAGCAGCAGGCCGGTGCGGCTCGGGCTCATGCCCATCAGCGTCGCACTGTTGTCACCCGAGTCGAAAGCGCGGTAGCCGATATTCATATTCGAATTGGACAAGGACCCGCTGCCACGCAGTCGGAACTCCTGCCCGGCCAGCTGCGTGTAGGTCACCGTCATCGGCAGCTGATACGTGGTCTCCGGGGACGTGAAGTAGAACGTCTGGCCCCTGGCCGAGCCCGAATAGCGGTTGAAGTCCAGGGTGAAGCAGATGCCCGTGGGCGCGGACGCTGCCATAGCGGGGGCGGCCGAGACCATCGCGACTGCAGGCACGGACCAGCCGAGGCCCTTGGCCACGCTGCGACGGCTCAGCGTGCTGGGCTGAGCAGAGGGGGATGAAGTCACAGTGGTTCTCCTGGCGAGACGGGGTACGACGGTAGGGCAGGCGCACGCCACCGCGAGGGGTGAGTGGGGAGACGAACGCGACCGAGAACTATTGTTCCAGAGATCAATGATCTTTGCACTGTCGGATGCGTCACACTTCGTCTGACGCGCTGGCCCCGCCGTGCGGCTCGGTGTAACGGCCCAGGTCAGTTCGGCCCCGCTGCGTTGCGCCACTGGCCACGGCCCGGGCGCGCCCACAGGCCCAGACGCTGCCGCCGGTCCAGGGTGCGGTCCACACCACGCGGTCCCGGGCCGCTGCGGCCCGGCCGCGGTGCGGGCTCCTCGGGAGCCTCCGCGGCCGCGACCTGCATCTGCGCCAGCACGGCCGTCAGCGCGGCCATCTCCTCGGGCTCCAGGGTGGCCCCGGAGACCTGCAACTGCTCCGCCGAGACCTGATCCTCGGCGTCGCGCTGCTCGGCGGCGACTCGGCGGGCCTCGTTGCGCTCCTCAATCCGGCCCTGGGCGATCTCGCGGGCCTGCTTGGCCTGACGCTTGGACAGGCTCACAGCGGCATCGTCCCGTGCTTCTTGGCTGGGCGAGCCTCCCGCTTGTGCAGGGTGGCACGCAAGGCGCGGACCAGGGTGGTGCGGGTCTGAGCCGGGGGCACCACGGCATCCACATAGCCCAGCTCCGCGGCCTGATACGGGTTCAGCAGCTCCGCCTCATAGTCGGCCACGATCTTCGCGCGCTTGGCCTCCACGTCCTCGCCGTTGGCCTCGGCGGCGGCGAGATCACGACGGTAGAGGATGTTCACCGCACCCTGGGGGCCCATCACGCCGATCTGCGCCGAGGGCCAGGCCAAGTTCAGATCCGCGCCGAGCTTCTTCGAACCCATCACGATGTACGCGCCGCCGAACGCCTTGCGCGTGATGACGGTGAGTTTCGGGACAGTGGCCTCGGCGTAGGCGAAGATCAGCTTCGCGCCGCGGCGGATGATGCCGTTGAACTCCTGGTCCGTGCCGGGCAGGAAGCCGGGGACATCCACGAGAGTGACGATCGGAATGTTGAACGCATCGCAGAAGCGCACGAACCGCGCGGCCTTCTCCGAGGCGGCGATGTCCAGGGTGCCGGCGAACTGCATGGGCTGATTCGCCACAATGCCCACGCTCATCCCGTCCATCCGGGCCAGGCCGGTGATGACGTTGGGGGCGTAGAGCTCCTGTAGCTGCAGCAGGTGCCCGTCGTCCACGAGCGCGCCGATGACCGTGCGCATGTCATAGGGCTGATTCGCCGAGTCCGGGATCAGCGTGGTGAGCTCCTCGTCCTCCTCGCTGGGCTCGAGGAACTCCTCAGCGGGGAAGGTCGGAGCCTCGGCCAGATTGTTCGAGGGCAGGAACTCCAGCAGCTCCTGCACATAGGCGATCGCATCATCCTCCGATGACGCCATGTAATGCGCGGTGCCGGAGGTGGCGGCGTGCGCGTGCGCCCCGCCCAGGGTCTCCATGTCCACGTCCTCGCCCGTCACAGTCTTGATGACATCCGGGCCCGTGATGAACATGTGCGAGGTCTTGTCCACCATCACGACGACGTCGGTCAGGGCGGGCGAATACGCCGCCCCGCCAGCCGAGGGGCCCATGATCAGCGAGATCTGTGGCACCACACCGGAGGAGAGCACGTTGTTGCGGAAGATGTCCGCAAACTGCGCCAGGGAGGCCACACCCTCCTGGATGCGGGCGCCGCCGCCGTCGAGAATGCCGATCACGGGGCAGCCGTTGCGGGCCGCGAATTCCTGAACCTTGACGATCTTCTGGCCGTTGCGCTCGGACAGCGAACCGCCGAACACGGTGAAGTCCTGGGAGTACACCGCCACCTGGCGGCCGTCCACGGTGCCGAAGCCGGCGACGACGCCGTCGCCCTCGGGATGCTTGGCGGCCATGCCGAACGCGGTGGTGCGGTGCACGGCCAGGGCGTCGAGCTCCACGAACGAGCCCTCGTCCAAGAGCATCTCGATGCGCTCGCGGGCGGTGTTCTTGCCGCGCTCGTGCTGGCGCTCCACGGCGGCCTCACCGCCGGGAGCCTGGGTCCGCTCCAGCCGCTGGTGCAGGTCCTCGAGTCGGCCGGCCGTCGTCGTCAGATCAGGTGCAGTCACGTGCCCGAGTCTACGCGCGACCACCCCGCCCAGCCCGCGCTCACCCCATGATCATCCTGATCCGCTATATCTGGATCCATGACCTCGGATGCCCAGCCCGCCACCGCCCTGCCCGCCCACCACGCCACGCTGGACTGGCGGGAGCACGTGGGCTCCACGCAGGACGAGCTGCAGGAGCTGGTGACCGCGGGCCAGTCCCAGCACGGCACGGCGGTAGCCACCGCCGATCAACGCGCGGGCCGGGGCAGGCACGGCCGGGTGTGGACCGCGCCGCCGGGTTCGGCCCTGGCGCTGTCCGTGCTCGTGGACCCCGGGCACTGGCAGCCGCGGCTGGCCGACGCGCACCTGAGCTGGGTGTCGCTCGTGGCGGCCTCCGCCGTGGCCGAGGTGCTGGCTGATCTCGGCGTGCCCGTGCACGTGAAGTGGCCCAATGACGTCATGGTCGCCGACGGCCGCAAGATCTGCGGCATCCTCGCCGCGCTCACCCCACGCAGCGACGGTGACCCGGTGCTGGTGATCGGCATGGGCATCAACCTGGACCACTCCGCTGGAGCGCCCGTGCCCACCGCCACCGCCGTCGGCGACTGGGTGGGGCCGGACGCCATCCCGACGCCGCGGGCGCTCGCCGAGCGCGTCCACGCCGCCGTGCTGACCGCCCTGGACGACTGGGCACACCGGTTGGGGGACCGGCGGACAGCCGTGACCGGCGAGCATCCGGCCCTGGCCGGCGTCGTGCGGTGGTTGTCCACGTTGGGCCGCGAGGTGGATGCCCACCTGCCCGATGGCACCACCCTGCAGGGCACCGTGGTGGGACTCGGGCCCGGCGGGAGCCTGCTCATGGAGAAATGTGACGTGTCTCATGCAAAGATGGAGGCACGAGAGATCACCGCGGCGGACGTGGTGCATCTGCGCGGAGACGTGCGCACGGCCACGCCGTCCGCCCCGCCGAAGGAAGGGTGAGTGATGCGACTCGCGGACAGTGAGCACGTGATCGTGCGCACGCGCGCGCACCCACGCAGCCTGCTCGGCCCGGCCGCCGTGCTCATCCTCACCGCCGGGGCCCTGGCCTACGCCATCGGCACCGTGGAGCGAGCCGGGCTGCCGAGCATCGTGGAGCAGTCCCGGTCCTTGCTGATCGGTCTGGCCTGGGTGATCGCGGGCGTGCTGGTGGCGTTCGGCGTCGTGCGGCCGGTGTGGCGGTGGACCACGCGCACCCTGGTGATGACCTCGCAGCGCCTCGTGCAGAAGCAGGGGTTGACGTCGGCCAGTGAGCTGTCCATGCCTCTGCCCACCATCGCCGCCGTGGAACGACGACGCCGCGGCGCCTCCGCCGGGGACCTGCACGTCACGTTCCAGGACGGCTACCAACAGGTGTTCTGGCGGATCACGAACATCCCCGAGGTGGACCGCTTCGAGGACGAACTCGCCGCGGCCACCCGGCACGCGCGCGCCGCCGACGCTGGCGTGCGGCAGGAGTGGTGATGACCACGCCCGAGTCCACCCCCACCGCGCCCCTGCCCGTGATCGACCCCGTCACGGGTCGACCCACGGGACCGGCGTCGTCGGCGTCCCGGCCGCGCTCCGCGCCGGCGGTGCCCCCGGCGGGCTGGACCGGGGCCATGCGCACCCTCGACGCCGGCCTGGTGGTCGGCCCGGCCCGCTACACCCGCGAGGAACTCGCTGAGCGCCTGGGCATCTCCACGGAATCCGCGCAGGCCATCTGGCGGGCGCTGGGCTACGCGCAGCTGCCCGAGGGGCAGAAGGTGTTCACCGTGTCCGACGCGGAGGCCTTCGAGACCGTCGTCGCGCTCGTGGACTCAGGAACCCTGACGGAGACCACCGCCCTGTCCCTCGCCCGCTCCATCGGGCAGATGACCGACCGCATGGTGGTGTGGCAGATCGAGGCGCTGGTGGAGGATCATGTGGCGGCCGGCGTCGCGGACCCGGACGCGCGCCGCGAGGTGGTGGACTTGCTGCCGGATCTGATCTCCCCGCTGGAGAAGGTCATGCGCACCGTCTACCGCCGGCAGTTGAACAACGCCGTCAAGCGCCTGACCGTCAACGTGGAGGCTGGCCTGGCCGCCTCGGAGCAGGGCCGCGACGGCACCGAGGACGACGCGTGGCTGCCCCTGGCCCGCGCCGTCGGCTTCGCGGACATGGTCTCCTACACCACGCTCACCCGGAAGATGGATGAGCGGACCCTGGCCACCACCGTGCAGCGGTTTGAGGCCAAGGCCGCCGAGATCATCACCGCCGGGGGTGGGTGGCTGGTCAAGACCATCGGCGACGAGGTGCTCTTCAATGCCGAGACTCCCGAGGCCGGGGCCAGGATCGCCCTGAATCTGGCTCAGGAGATCACCGCGGATCCGCTGCTGCCCTCCGCCCGCGTGGCCCTGACATGGGGGCGCGTGCTGTCCCGCCTTGGGGACATCTACGGCCCCACCGTGAACCTCGCCTCGCGCCTCACCGCGCTCGCCGATCCGGGCACGGTGCTCGTGGATGGGCTGACGGCGTCGGTGCTGGACGATGACGAGCGCTTCGTGCTGGTCCCGCAGCCGCCACAGATTGTTCGCGGCTTCGGCGAGGTCCGGCCGTCTATGCTCATGACTCAGTCCGCGGACGCGCTCGACTTCGACTGACGTCTTCGGAAGCTGTGTGCGGTGCAAACGGGCCGCACACCACGCGACCACACACCCCAAGGATGTCGCCATGGACGTAAGCCAGACCCCGACGACGCCGCGCCTCACCTGGGCGGCACGCACCGATGTGGGTGCGGTGCGCCAGCTCAACGAAGACTCGTGGACGGTAGCGGAGCAGCCGTTCTTCGTGGCCGCCGTGGCCGACGGGATGGGTGGGCACGAGGCCGGTGAGGAGGCTTCGGCGGCGGCGGTGGCGGCCGTGCGCGAGGCCGCGGGCGAGCTGGCCGAGCCCAGCCTCGAGGACGTGGGGGCGCTGGTCAGCCGCGCTCACGAGGCGGTGGAGAGCCAGGTCCGCGCCGGGGCCGGGACCACGCTGACGCTGGCGGCCTGTCTCGACTCGGATGCCAGGGAATGGGCTGTGGCTAACGTGGGCGATTCGCGGATCTACCGCCGCCCGGCCGGTGAACCGCGTCTCGAGCAGCTCACAGTGGACCATTCGGCCGTGCAGATGCTGGTCGACGCCGGCGAGCTAACGCCCGCCGAGGCGCGCGTCCACCCCCGGCGCAATGTGATCACCCGGGCGCTGGGGTCCCCTGAGCAGCTCGTGGTGGATGTGGGGACGCTGCGGCTCGGTGCGGGTGACCGGCTGCTGCTGTGCAGCGACGGTCTCACCGGCGAGCTGTTGGACGAGGAGATCCTCGCCCTGCTGGACGATTCCGCCACGCCGCAGGCCGCCGTCGATGTGTTGGTAGACGCCGCGAACTGGCGCGGCGGGCGAGACAACATCACCGCGATCGTGCTGGCGCTGGACTGACGTTGGCGAACCAAAAAATTCTCTTGACGCCGGATGTGCGCGGCTTCATACTCAAGCTACCGGGTTGCTGATGACCTTCGGTCATCGCCCGGCCCTCTGAGGAGGTCTGCTCATGAATATCACTGCATCGGTCGCCGCTGCGGCGATGGCCGCTTCACTGCTCGCAGCCCCCCCCTGCGACTCCTTCAATGGTGTATGAACCCGGCGTGGCCTTCACCCTCAGCGGGACGGTCGAAGCGCCTCCCTCGGGAAGCGTCGGTCTCGGTAGCCCTGTTCACCTTGCCCTGTGGCCAGATACATCATCGCCCAGTTCACCCGAAGTCACTGGCTTGACGGTTCTGGGCGCCACAGAGACGCTTAA
>JAUNTT010000228.1 GCA_030538555.1 Micrococcus sp. | reverse complement strand
GGCGCACACGCAGCTGCTCGCGGACGTCGCCGCAGCGCGCCGGCCGGGCTGACCGCCGCGGCAGAACGCGTGCCCGGTCGCGACCGATCGGATGCCCGGCCACTCCGGGGTGGAGACAAGGTTGATGCGCGGAGACCACGTCAGGAGCGTTGTCTTGGCGCACCAACCTTGTCCTCACCCGGCCCACCGACCCCGGCCGCCAGGTCCTGGGCTGTGCGGCCGGCCAGCGCCGACCTCAACTCGGGGATCGCGGCCAGCAGCGACCTCGTGTAGTCGTGCTGCGGGTCGGCGAACATCGCCTCCGTCTCCCCCACCTCGACGATCTCGCCCTGCTGCATCACCGCGATCCGGTCGCAGACGTGTCGCACCACGGACAGGTCGTGGCTGACGAAGATCAACGTCAGGCCGAACGCCTCCACCACCTCGTCGATGAGGTTGAGCACCTGCGCGCGCACGGAGACGTCGAGCGCCGAGACCGGCTCGTCGGCGACCAGGATGTGCGGCCCCGGCGCCAGCGCCCGCGCGACCGAGATTCGCTGCCGCTGACCGCCACTGAACTGGTGGGGATAGCGGTCGGCCGCCTCCGCCGAAAGCCCCACCCGCTCGAGCAACTCGACCACCCGGTCCTGCATGCAATCCCGCTTCGCTTGCGCCACAAGAGGTTCGGCAACGATGTCGCGCACCCGCATCCGCGGGTCCAGGCTGCTCATCGGGTCCTGAAAGACGAGCTGGAGCCGCTCGCGCAACCAGCCGAGCTGACGGGAGGACTTGTCGTGCACCGCCCGTCCCTCGATGAGCACCTCACCCCTCGTAGGCCGGTCCAGCCCGCAGATCATCCGCAGCAGTGTCGACTTGCCCGACCCCGACTCACCGACCAGCCCGAAGCGTTCGCCGGGCGCGATCGCCAGGTCGACCTCCCGGACCGCCCGCACCACCGGCGGAGCTTGGCGCAGCGAGGTCCGGCGGCGCCGGAAGTCACGGCTCACCCCCCGCAACTCAACAGCGGGAGACTCACTCACCGCGATCACCTCCCGCTGGATGGTGACAGGCATAGCCGTATGCCGTCTCGCCCGCCGGGTGCTCGCCGCGGACCTGCCAGGTGGGGAGGGTGCGGCATACCTCCGTGGCGTGGTCGCAGCGCGAGCGGAAGACGCACCCCTCGGGGAACCGCCCGGCCGGCGGCACCGACCCCCGGATGGTGGGCAGGGCCGCCCGCTCGCGGCGCCCAGACTCCCCTGCGAGGTCGCTGGAGGCGATGAGCCCCTGCGTGTAGCGGTGCCGCGGGTCGGTGAAGACGTCAGCCACGGGACCGGCCTCGACGATGCGCCCGCCATACATCACCAGCACCCGCTCGCAGACCGTGGCCACGACGGCCAGATCGTGGGTGATGAAGAGCATCGCCGCCTCGCGCTCCTCCACCCCACGGACCACGAGGTCGAGCACGGTGGCCTGCACGGTGACGTCCAGGGCGGTGGTCGGCTCGTCGCAGATGAGCAGGGCAGGGTCGTTGGCCAGCGCGATCGCGAGGACGACCCGCTGGCGTTGACCGCCGGAGAGCTCATGCGGATAGGAGCGCGCCAGGTGAGCCGGGTCGGGCAGGCCGACCTGGTCGAGCAGCTCGACGACGCGGCTGCGGACGGCCGAGCGTGAGGGCTGCGTGCCG
>JAUNTT010000227.1 GCA_030538555.1 Micrococcus sp. | reverse complement strand
CCTGTGTGCCTGCTGTGTGTGCTGGCCGTACGGTGGTGGTCATGGCTCATCTGCTCGGCGCCCAGGACCTCCATGTCGCGCTTCCCGACCGCGTGCTGCTGGATGCCGTGACCCTCGGCATCGACGAGGGTGATCGGATCGGTGTGGTGGGTCGCAACGGCGACGGCAAGTCGACCCTGCTGCGTCTGCTCGCCGGGACGCAGGAGCCGGACGCCGGACGGGTCACCGTGCGCGGAGGCGTGCGCCTCGGGGTTCTGGAGCAGCACGACCGCGCCGAGCAGGGCACCAGCATCCGCGACCGGGTCCTCGGGGATGTCCCCGACCACACCTGGGCATCGGACCCCCGCATCCGCGACGTCATGGACGGACTGCTGGGGAACCTCGACCTCGACGCCGACCTGTCCGAGCTCTCCGGCGGGCAGATCCGCCGCGTCCACCTCGCTGAGCTGCTGGTCGGTGACCACGACATCCTGCTGCTTGACGAGCCGACGAACCATCTCGACGTGGAGGGCATCGCCTGGCTCGCCCGGCACCTGCAGCGGCGGTGGCCCTCCCGCGCCGGGGGCCTGGTGGTCATCACCCACGACCGCTGGTTCCTCGACGATGTGTGCACCCGCATGTGGGAGGTGCACGACGGGGTCCTGGACCCCTTCGAGGGCGGGTACGCCGCCTACGTCCTGCAGCGCGTGGAGAGGGACCGGCAGGCCGCCGCGATCGAGGCGAAGCGCCAGAACCTGATGCGCAAGGAACTCGCGTGGCTGCGGCGAGGGGCGCCCGCCCGCACCTCGAAACCGAAGTTCCGGATCGACGCCGCGAATGACCTGATCGCCGCCGAGCCCCCGGTGCGCGACACCGTGGAGCTGACGCAGCTGGCGACCTCGCGGCTCGGACGCGACGTGATCGACCTGCTGGACGTCACCGCCGGGTACGACGGTGAGCCGGTGCTGCACGACGTCACGCTCCACATCGGTCCGGCCGACCGCATCGGCATCCTCGGGCCCAACGGCGCCGGGAAGTCGACGCTGCTGGCGCTGGTGCGCGGCATTCTCACCCCGATGGCGGGTCGAGTGAAGAAGGGAAAGACCGTCACGGTGCGGCAGGTTTCCCAGCGCCTCGAGGGGCTTGCGGAGGTGCGCGAGGAACGGGTCAGCGATGTGATCGGGCGCTACCGCACGGGGTATCGCACCGGGAAGGACGAGGTCTCCCCCGGGCAGCTGCTGGAGAGGCTGGGTTTCACAGCCGCCCACCAGAAGGTGCGGGTCTCGGCCCTCTCCGGCGGCCAGCAGCGTCGCCTCGACCTGCTGCTGACCCTGCTCGAGGAACCGAACGTGCTGGTGCTGGACGAACCCAACAATTCGATGTCTTGTTCGTTCCGGACACCTCGATTCTACCGGAGCAGACGGGCGGCGTCACGGTGTCGTGGCGGTGTGAGACCAGGCGTCGCGCGGCGTGGCCGGGTGTTGACCGGGGCAGGTGGTTGCTGATGGCGACACCTCTTCTGGGCACCGAGGGGCTGCGGCTGGAGTACCCGACGAAGACGGTCTTTGAGTCTCTGTCGGTGGGGGTCGAGGAAGGCGATCGCATCGGGATCGTCGGTCGTAACGGTGATGGCAAGTCGAGTCTGCTGGGGATGCTCTCTGGTCGGATCGAACCGCAGGCGGGGCGGGTCACCCGGCGCGGTGGTG
>JAUNTT010000226.1 GCA_030538555.1 Micrococcus sp. | reverse complement strand
CAGCCCGAGCTCGTCCTGCAGGCGCGCCGGGACGGTGGCGGTCCGGGCGAGCTCGGGCAACCGGGAGACGGTCATCGGCACGACGACATCGGCGAGGCGGGCGTTGGGGTCCTGCCAGACGAGCGTGGCCCGCTCCACGCCGCTGACGTCGGTGAAGTCCGGGGGCGGGGGCGTGATGACACCAGGCTCGTTGGTCACCGGTTGCGGCACCAGCGTGGCCCGGATCGGTGCGCCGGCGGCGAGACCGGTCAGGTCGTCACGCAGCGCGGCCGCGGTGCCGGCATACAGACCGCTGACCGTCGTCGCGCCGACGGCCAGGACGGTGAGGACGGCGGGCACGGCATACACCGACAGGCGGCGGCTGACCTGGGAGGAGGCGAGGTGGCCGGCCGCGGTGCGGCCGGGGCGGGTGAGCGCCTCGACCAGCCTGCTCCCCGGCCCGAGCAGGGCCATCGCCAGCACCGCGGCAGCGGCCAGCAGCAGAGCTGGCGCGGCACCGGCGATGAGGTCGGTGCCGTGGGTGCCGTCGTCGCGGGTGACGAGGGGAGAACCGGTCCGCCGCAGCTGCCACCAGGCGACCGCGGCGCCCCCACCGACCAGGACGAGGGTGGTCAGGGCCGTGGCTGCCCGGGAGCGGCCGGACAGGTGGGTCGTCGTGCCACCCGCGCTGAGGCGGCGGACCTGCAGGGTGGCCACGATCGCCAGGACCAGCAGGATCGCCGCCCCGGTGGCGACCGCGACGCGCAGCACGGTGCCCCCTTGGGCGTTCCCCGCCGGGACCGCGTGGAGCACACCCCAGGCGACGAGGGCCCCGAGCCCGGTCCCGAGCGCGGTGACGACCGCTGCTTCCACCAGGGTGCTGACCAGGACCTGCACCCGCGTCGCGCCGCGGGCCACGAGCAGCCCCGCCTGTGCCTCACGGGTGGTCGCCAGGAGTCGGGCGAGCTGGCTCACGGCCAGCAGCGTGACGAGGACGAGGATGGACAACGGGATCGCGCCCAGTGCCGAGGCGGTCGACAGGTGGGTGGAGGCGGTGGCGGCGGTCGGGGCCAGGTCACCGTCGACGGTGACCCCGTTGACCTCGACCTCGGGGGTGCGCAGGGTGCCCTGGAGCGTGGCGGCCGCGTCGGCAAGGTGGGCGAGGTCCCCTGGAAGGATCTCGTCGGTGTCCGGCTGGACCGCCCAGCGGATGAACGGCGCGGCGACGAACTGGCCGACCTGCTCGGGGGCGACGAGCAGCGGGCCCCGCTCGGTGCCGTCCCGGCCCGCGACCACGAGGCGGTCGCCGAACCAGGTCGGGTCGGCCGTGTCGACCGGACGCCACAGGCCGCTGACGGTCACGTCCTGATCGGTGACCTGGAGGGTGTCCCCGACGCCGACCTCCCACGCGCTCGCGGTCGCGACGTGGAGCAGTCCCTGCACCGGCTCTGCGGTGCGGTCGGGCAGGGTGCCCTCGACGAGCTCGAGGCGCTCCTCGATGTCGGGGGCGTCGCGCTGGAGGGTGTCGCTGCCCATGACGACGAGGCGGCCGTCGAGGGTGTCGCCGTCACGGGCGGTGGTGCGGGGCTCGGAGACGACCATCCGGCTGATGCTGACGGGCGCGGGATCGAAGGCGTCCGCGATGAGTTGGCGGGCGACCACGTCCTGCGCGGCCGGATCCTCACCCTGCCGGGTCTGGACCCGGATGCCGGCCTCTTCG
>JAUNTT010000225.1 GCA_030538555.1 Micrococcus sp. | reverse complement strand
GGGACTCGCTGCGCTCCGTCGTGCTCTCGGCCTCCTATGAGGCCCGCGCCCACGGGGTGCGCTCCGCCATGCCGATCGCCCACGCGCGCCACCTGTGCCCGCAGCTGGTCACGGTGGCGCCGCGGCACCATCTCTACCGCGAGGTGTCTGCGCAGGTCATGCGCGTGCTCGCCACCGTCACGCCCGTGATGGAGCCCCTCAGCATCGACGAGGCTTTCCTGGACATCCGCGGCGCCCGACGGCTGCTCGGTTCGCCCGAGCAGATCGCGGTGGACCTGCGCCGTCGGATGGCCGAGGAGCTGGGACTGCCGTGTTCGGTCGGCGGAGCCGGCGTGAAGTTCGTGGCGAAGATGGCCTCGACCGCGGCCAAGCCGAATGGATCGCTGATTGTGCCGCCGCAGCTCACCCTCGACTTCCTGCACCCGCGACCGGTGGAGCAGCTCTGGGGCGTCGGACCGCGCTTCGCCGCGCAGCTGCGCCAGCGGGGGATCGACACCATCGGGGATCTCGCCGCCCAGGACCCGGCGTGGTTGCGCGAGCGCTTCGGCGAGAACGGGGCGCGGGTGTCCGCCCTGGCGCGCGGTCTGGACGAGCGTCCGGTGGCTCCTCGCGCGGCGGCGCACAGCATCGGCGCCGACCACACCTTCGACGACGACCCCACTGATCCGCGGGATGTGGAGCGCCGACTGCTGCAGTTGTGCCATCAGGTGGCGCGTCGGTTGCGCGCGGCGGGCGTGGACGCGCAGACCGTCACCGTGCGGGTCAAGGCTCCGGACGGCACGGTGCGCAGCCGCGGCCTCGCTCCGGTGGCAGCCACCCACACCGCGCATCAGCTTTTCGCGACGGCCTCCAGTGCGCTGCGCTCCCTCCTGGATGAGCGCCCGCACCCGGTGCGACTCGTGGGGGTGCGTGCCGAACGCCTGCTCGACGGCGACCGCGCCGTACAGTCCGGCCTGTTCTCTTTGGATGAGGAGCGAGCCGACAACCAGTGGGCCGACGCGGAGTCTGCGCTCGACGCCGTGGCCCGCCGCTTCCCGGGAGCTCGCGTGTCACCGGCCACGCTGCTCGATTCACCCGGGCGGGATCCGGAGGAGCGGGGTCCCGAGCCGCCGGGGCCGGGTGCCTCACCGTGAGGCAGGGGTGCGGCAGCGACGGAGGCGTCGGTGCTGACGAGGACGTCATAAACCGCGGCGTCACGCCCCGGGGCGCTGGCGGGGCGGTTCGGCCAGGCCCTACACTGGTGCGACGCGGTGGGTGTGCGATGATCGACCACCCGCTGCCCGATCTCTGCACAGCAAGCGAGGGAACGTCATGCCCCTGTCCGAGCGCGAACAGCGCCTCCTGGACCAGTTGGAGCAGCAGCTCCACGCGGAAGACCCGCGCCTGGTCACGCACATGTCTGATGTGCGACGACCCCAGGTCTCGGTGCGTCGCATCGTCCTGGGCTCCGTCATCGCGGTGCTCGGTCTGGCCGCCGTGCTGCTGGGCGTGAATCTGCAGAATGTGTTTGTCGGTGTCGCCGGTGCCGTGCTCATGGGCTCGGGTCTGTTCATCGTGACCACGCGCGGCCGGGGACAGTCCGGTGCGGGCGCCGCCCGCGGACCCGCCCCGCGTCGTGCACCCGGCGGTCGCCCCCAGAGTTCCTTCATGAGCTCCCTCGAGCAGCGCTGGGACGAACGCCGCAACCAGCAGCACTGACCCGCCG
>JAUNTT010000224.1 GCA_030538555.1 Micrococcus sp. | reverse complement strand
CAGGGTGTCGAGGTCCTTCCCGACGGCGTCCGGTGCGGCAGCCTGCCACTCACGGACGCGCTCGGGGTCCTGGAGGCTGAGCCATTGGATGACGTCGCGGTGCGTGACGCAGTAGGTCTCCTCGCGCCCGCAGACCTCGCGCATGAACGTCTCCACCGCCGGGTTGAAGGCGTTGTCATTCCACGCGTTGAAGTGATTGCCGATCACCAGCGGCGCGCGACTGCCCGCGAAGGCGGAGGCGTACATGTAGCGGTAGGTGTCCAGCGTGTTGTCGTGCATGCGCTGGCGCGCGGCCGGGTCCTCCTGGTTGCGGTTCTCCTTGGCCCAGAAGTTGTAGTCCATGGCCAGGACGTAGGAGTCCTGGTAGGACTCGGAGCGCGCAAATGCGGGGGAGTACACCACGGGCATCGCGAACTGCCAGACGCCGTCCTCCACGTACGGCCAGCGCGCCCCCAGGCCGTGGGAGCCTGCACGGGAGGTGTCATAGACCAGCCCGTGTTCGGCCCACAACGGCACCAGTGCTTCCCACGTGCCTTCCAGGCAGGGCAGGCGTCCGCCGTGCATGGTCTGCACCGTGGGATGAACGGCCGGCAGGCAGCTTGTTGATGCCCTCCGGGTCGGCAAGGAAGGTGAAGAACTGGTCGAGCTCTTGCCGCCATTCCTCCCGGGTCCACGTGTCGCCGCCATGCGCGGATCCCGAGCAGAGATGACCGATGTAATGCGTACCGATTTCATGGCCACGCTCCACGGCGGTGTTGGTGTCCTCGATCAGCGTGGCCAGGGTGTTCGTTCCGCCACCGAAGGCCACCGACGCCGTCCCTGGCGGGTTGCCGGGAGGCCGGTACAGCTCGCGATTCGAGTCCAGCAGAAGATAGGTGCCGGTGAGGAAGACGGTGAAGCGTGCGTCATTCTCCTGGGCGGCTCCCATGAAGCTCTGCCAGCGATCGTGCATGCCGCCACCGTCGAAGGAGAAGAGCACGAGCTGCGGAGGCTTCTGCCCCGGCGCCAGGCGGCACATGGGCAGATTCGAGTCCACCGTGCGCCAGGACTCCTCGCCGGGGGTTTCACCGAGGGTCGGGAACGCATCGCTGGGTTGCGCGTCGGGGTCGCACCGGGCGGGGTTGGCGTCGTGAGTCGTCACGGCGTCGTCGGGCTGGCCGGCTGGGGCGGGCGAGTCATCGGCGTCGGCCTGCCCACCGGCGGGCGGCGTGGCACTGGGACCGCCTGGCTCGGCGCCGGTGGCTGAGGAGGTTGAGTCGGCAGCTGCGGACTCTGGACCCGTCGCCGTCTGGGAAGCGGTGGTGGCGTCCACGTCGGGGCCCTGCGCGGTGCAGGCAGTGAGGGCGAGGGCGGCAGCGGCAAGGTAGGCGGTGAGGCGTGCGGGCCGGGGGACGACGAGGCGCATGCGCAGACCCTCCAAGAAACGACGCTGACGGTGCGTGGCAATCCTAGTCCCCACCCCTGTGAAACTCGGGCACGCACATGACCCACTCAACCCCCGAAAATGGCGATTGAGTGGGTCATCTGCGTGCCCGAGTTGGGGTGCAGCGGCAAGGCGGGGTCGGAGATCGATCAGCTTCGGGCGATGCGCCCCGCCAGGTCCAGCGACTCGGCTCGATCCAGCACCGTCCCCGGGTGCGGGCCCGCGGCCTCCCACCGGGCGCGCAGTTCCGCAGCACGCGCACCCGCAACGCGCCCACCCGCACC
>JAUNTT010000223.1 GCA_030538555.1 Micrococcus sp. | reverse complement strand
CGTCGAGGGGCAGAGGCTCGCGGACGAGCTGACGCAGCGCGAAGTCCACCGCGGAGCGCTTCGACTCCAGCCGGTAGCGGGCCATGACCGTGGCCACGAGCTCGTCGTCGAGCTCGATGTTCGTGCGCGTCATGGTGTCACGATACACCTTCATGTGTAGACGCGTTCGTCGCCTTCGGGAAGGTCGGGGGTCGACCGTGCCTCGCTACGCTGCCGCCATGGCGAGGACGACGCGCGAGGCGGCCCCACATCCTCTGGCCGGGGCCCTGCACGGCACCGGCATCGACCTCACCTCCCGCGCGCTGGATCGGCATGCCCTGGCGCACGACGCCTCCCACTACCTGCTGGTGCCGGAGCTGGTGGTCCGGCCGCGCAGCGCGGACGAGGTCGCCAGGGTGCTGCGCGCCTGCGACCGCACCGGTATGCCGTTGACCTTCCGCTCCGGCGGCACCAGCCTGTCCGGCCAGGCCGTGACCGAGCACGTCCTGGTCGACGTGCGTCGACACTTCTCCACCGAGGTGGAGGTCCTGGACGATGGCGCCCGGGCGCGGGTCGCACCGGGGGCGACGGTGCGCCAGGTGAACGCGAGGCTCGCGGCATACCGGACCAAGCTCGGCCCGGATCCGGCGAGTGAGGGGGCGTGCACCATCGGCGGGGTGGTGGCGAACAACTCCAGCGGGATGCACTGCGGCACCGAGTTCAACAGCTACGCAACCCTTGACTCCCTCGTGGTGGTGCTGGCCAGCGGCACGGTCCTGGACACCGGAGCGGCCGACGCCGACGAGCAGCTGCGCGCCGCCGAACCCGAGCTGCACGAAGGCCTGGCCCGGCTGCGGGACAGGCTGTGCGGCGACGCGGACGCGGTGGCCAGCCTGCGGCAGCAGTTCGCGCTGAAGAACACGATGGGCTACGGCCTCAACTCCTTCCTCGACCATGACACGCCGGTCGCGATCCTGGAGCACCTCATGGTGGGCAGCGAGGGCACGCTCGGCTTCATCGCCTCGGCGACCTTCCGCACCGTCCCGGTCCGCCCGCACGTCGCCACCGGCCTGCTGGTCTTCGACACGATCGGTGAGGCGACCGCCTCGGTCCCCGGCATCGTCGGGGCCGGCGCGGTCACCGCAGAGCTGCTGGATGCCGCCTCGCTGCGGGTATCGGCCCGTGCGCCGGGCGCCCCGGCGCAGATCACCGGACTGTCGGTGGCCGAGCATGCCGCCCTGCTGGTGGAGTGGCACGCCGACACGACCGAGGAGCTCACCGAGTCCACGGCCGCGGCCCGGCCGGTGCTGGAGGCGCTGCCGCTGACCACCCCGGCAGAGCTCACCGGTGAGGCGGGGCAGCGGGCGGCGTTGTGGACCGTGCGCAAGGCGCTCTACTCGGCCGTCGCCGGTGCGCGGCCGGTCGGCACGAATGCCCTGCTGGAGGACGTGGCCGTCCCGGTCGAGGTGCTGGGCCGCACGTGCCTGGACCTGACGGCGATGTTCGACAAGCACGGGTATGAGGAGTCGGTGATCTTCGGGCACGCCAAGGACGGCAACGTCCACTTCATGCTCAACGAGAGGTTCGGCGATCCCGTTGCGCGGCAACGCTATGCGGACTTCACCGAGGACATGGTCGAGCTGGTTCTGGGCCGTGGCGGCACGCTCAAGGCGGAGCACGGGACGGGTCGGATGATGGCGCCGTTCGTCGAGCGGCAGTACGGCCCGGAGCTCTATGCCG
>JAUNTT010000222.1 GCA_030538555.1 Micrococcus sp. | reverse complement strand
GATGACCAGGACCGGCCAGTGCCACAGGTAGATGCCGTAGGAGCGCTCGCCCACCCAGCGCAGTAGCGGGACCTCCATGACGCGGCGCCACGGGCCGCCGGACTCCAGCAGACCGGCGATGAGCACCATGGTGGCCAGCGCGGCCAGCAGGAACCCACCGCGGAAGGTGAAGGGCGTCGCGGCGTCCATCCATCGCATCTGGGCAGCCAGCACCAGCAGGGCGCCGAGCACGGCCACCCCGCGCCAGCGACGCCATACCCTCGAGCGCAGTCCGGCCCGGTGCTGGGGGTTGGCCCAGGCCAGGGCGAGGGCGGCACCGCCCATGAGGCCCATGAGGTGGGTGTCGGTGCCGTAGTAGACGCGGGTCGCGTCCTCGCCGGGGGTGTAGAGGACGGCCATGAGGATCGTGCTGGCCAGTCCGATCCCGGCGACGACACCGATCCGCTGCCGCCCGGTCCTGGTCAGCGCGAGGACGGCGACCAGCGCCAGCGGCCAGACGATGTAGAACTGCTCCTCCACCGCCAGGGACCAGAAGTTGATGAAGAGGATCGGGCTGGTGCTGTGGAAGTAGCTGGCCCCGGCCGAGATCTCCAGCCAGTTGGTGGTGAAGGTGAGCGCGCCGAGCGTCTGCCGCCCGATCCCGACGAGCAGGTCACCGCCGATGAGCCGCGCCAGCGTCACGCTGGTCAGCACCACCAGCACGAGGGCCGGCAGCAGCCGCCGGGCCCGCCGCCGCCAGAAGCCGAGCAGGTCGATGCGGCCCTTACCGTCGATCTCGCGGAGCAGGAGCGTGGTGATGAGGAAACCCGAGAGGACGAAGAAGACGTCGACGCCGAGGAAGCCGCCGGGCAGCACGCTGGGGGTGAAGTGGAAGACCAGGACGCCGAGGATGGCGATCGCCCGGATCCCGTCGAGGCCGGGGATGTGGCCAGGTCGGGGGCGGATGTCGCCGGGACCGCGCCCGCCACGTCGGGGCCGCCGGCCCTGCTCACGGTATGCCGTGCGCTGCTCGCCGAGCACACCCTCACCCGGGCGCTGCGCCGGGAGGGCGGGGCTGCGGGTGGGACGGGAGGACGGGGCGCGCAGGGCGCGAGGAGAGGGGGTGCCGGTGGCCGGCGGTGCGTGGGGGTCGGTGCCCGCGGTGCCGCTCTCGTCGTGGGGATCGCCGCCGGGAGAGTGCAGCGGCAGCGACATCCCGTCTCCTCCTCGCGGTGCTCTGGTCCAGGGGAGGCGCGTGCTGGTAGGCGGCTCCCGGACGCCAGCGTAGGCGCGGCGCCGGGCCCCTGGACGACGGCGCGCCGAGAGCGGGCCAGCACGCAGAAGACCCCCGCCGTGGCGGGGGTCCTCCGTCGGTGCGCGGGGGTGTCTTTAGGCGCGGCGTTCGTCCTCGTCACCGGTGGCGGTGGCGCCCTCGTGGTCGGTGTCCAACGGCACGTCGCGGGCGAGGTCGTCCATCTCCTCGCTGCTGAGCATGTGCGGCTGACCGCCCGTCGGCATCTGGGTCGTCGCCTCGGCGTCCGTGGTGCCTGCCGCCGTGGTGCCGGTGGTGGAGAGCGGACGGTCCTGGGCGAGCGGCTCGGCGGCTCCCTCGTCGACGACCTCCACGACCTCGACCTCCTCGGCGACCGCGACCGGCGCGCCGGCGGCAGGGCTCGTGGTGGTCTCGGTGACCGTGCTCGGCTCGGCGAAGGCAGAGACCTGGGTGCCGGTCGGCGGGCGG
>JAUNTT010000070.1 GCA_030538555.1 Micrococcus sp. | reverse complement strand
GCCCGTCGTCGGGCGTCAGCCGTCAGGCGCGCTCGGGATGGGTGAGCGCCTCGGTCACGGCGAAGGCCATCTCGAGGGACTGTTCGTGGTTCAGCCGCGGATCACACAGCGTCTCGTAGCGCTCGGCGAAGGCCGACTCGTCCACCACGTTGGACCCACCGAGGCACTCGGCCACGTCGTCGCCGGTCAGTTCGATGTGCATGCCGCCGGGGTTGGTGCCCAGCTCGCGATGGACCTCGAAGAACCCGGAGACCTCGTCCATGACGTCATCGAACCGGCGGGTCTTGTAGCCGTTCTTCGCGGTGACGGTGTTGCCGTGCATCGGATCGGTCACCCACACCGGCGTGAGACCGGCGTCGCGCACCCCGGCAACGATCGGCGGCAGCGCCTCGCGGATGGTGCCAGCCCCCATGCGGGCGATGAAGGTGAGGCGTCCGGGCTCACGTTCGGGATCGAGCTTCTCGGCGAGCGCCAGGACATCGTCGACGGAGGTGCTGGGGCCGAGCTTAACGCCGATGGGATTGCGCACGCGGGAGAGGAAGTCCACATGGGCGCCGTCCACCTCGCGGGTACGCTCCCCGATCCAGAGGAAGTGGGCGCTGGTGGCGTAGGGCTTGCCGGTGCGCGAGTCCTCGCGAGTCAGGGCACGCTCGTAGTCGAGCAGCAGGGCCTCGTGAGCCGAGTAGAACTCGGTGCGGCGCATGGCCTCGAAGTCCACGTTGGCGGCCTCCATGAAGCGCACCGCGCGGTCGATCTCGCCGGCGATCTCCTCGTACCGGGCGTAGGCCGGATTGGAGAGGAAGCCCTGGTTCCAGGTATGAACGCTGCGCAGGTCGGCGAAGCCGCCCTGCGTGAAGGCGCGAACGAGATTCAACGTCGAGGCGGAGGTGTGGTAGGCCTGCACCATGCGGCGCGCATCGTGCCGACGTGCTTCTTCCGTGAACGCGTAGCCGTTGACGATCTCGCCCCGGAAGGAGGGCAGGGTGACGCCGTCGCGGGTCTCGGTGTCGGAAGAGCGAGGCTTGGCGAACTGGCCTGCGATCCGGCCCATCTTCACCACCGGCACGGAGGCGCCGTAGGTGAGCACAGCGGCCATCTGCAGGATGGTCTTCACGCGGGCGCTGATGCGATTGGCGGTGGAGCCAGCGAAGGTCTCCGCGCAGTCACCGCCCTGCAGGAGGAAGGCCTCGCCGCGGGCGACGTCGGCCAGACGGGTGCGCAGGACGTCCACCTCGCCAGCGAAGACCAGCGGGGGCACCTGGCTCAGCTCCGCGATGGCCGCCTCGAAGTCCGCCTGGTCCGCCCAGGTCGGTGCCTGCTTGATGGGCAGGCTACGCCAATGGTCCAGGCCCTCGGTGGTGGCAGCACCCTCCGAGGTGGCGGTGCCGAAGGCGAGGATTTCATCACGAGAAGCGGCGTTCATGCCCACCAGCCTAGGCCGCCCGCGACACGGTGACAGCCTTCGATGTCACACAGGCGTCGTTTGGACGCGGCCGGCCTTCACATCCGCGGCGTAGAGGTCCACATACTCCTGACCAGAGAGGCGCCGGATGGCTTCCATGATCTCGTCGGTGACCTGGCGCAGCACGGCGATGTCGTTCTGCTGGTGGCTGAGGTGGCTGAAATCCATCGGCTCTCCGAAGATGACGCCGACGCGGCGGACGGTGGGCACGGTCTTGCCGATCGGCTGCACGCGGTCCGTGCCGATCATGGCGATCGGCACCACGGGAACACCAGCGGCCAGGGCGAGCTTCGCGACGCCGATCTTGCCCCGGTGCAGCCGGCCGTCCGGGCTGCGCGTGCCCTCCGGGTAGATCCCGAGCAGCTTGCCCTCCCGCAGCGCCGCCAGGCCGGCCTCGAGCGAGGCCAGGGACGCGGCACCGCCCGAGCGGTCCATCGGCAGCTGATTGGTGGCGTGGAAGAAGGCGCGAGTCACGGCCCCCTTGAGCCCAGAACCCGTGAAGTACTCGCTCTTGGCGAGGAAGTGCACTTGCCGCTCGAGCAGGGCGGGCATGAACACGGAGTCGGAGACGGAGAGGTGGTTGCTGGCCAGGATGGCCCCACCCTGGTCCGGCACGTGGGCACGGCCCTTGACCCAGGGGCGGAAGAGCAGCTTCGTCAGCGGTGCCACCACGAAGGTTCGGGCGGACCAGTAAAAGGTGGACATGCGCTCTCCTGACGTACGTGGTGCTCTCGTGTGAAGGACCACAGCGGTGGCCGGACTCGGCCCTCATCTTAGGCCCGCGACTCGGGCGGTCCGCGGCGCCCGGGCGACGCCCAGGTGAACGTCGTCCCCGACTACGCTGTGACCCATGCAGCCGGTCGACCACTCCCCCCTCGACGAACGCGGCGAGGCCGCCGATGGACCCGCAGTGCTCGTGCTGCACGGTTTCACCTCCGGCCCGCACTCGGTGCGTGATTGGGCACGCGGGCTGCTGCCGGTGGCTCAGCGGGTGAGCATTCCGGTGCTGCCCGGGCACGCGAGCACATGGCAGCAGCTGGCGCGCGTCCGCGCCGATCAGTGGCGCGCTGCCGTGCGCGAACACGTCGACACCCTGATGGCTGCCCATGACCGGGTGGTCGTGGCGGGCCTGTCCATGGGCGGGGCCCTGGCCCTCGACGCCGCCGCCCACCGCGATCTCGCCGGGTGCATCGTCGTCAATCCGAGCCTCGTTTTCGGCCAGCGCATTGCCCACGCCGCACCGGTGCTGCGCTGGCTCGTCCCTAGCGTGGCCCCCATCGCCAACGACGCCGTCACCGACGTCAACGAGGGCGCCTATGCACGCACCCCGGTGGCCGGCGTCGCGCAGGTCGGTGCGCTGCACAGGGCGGTCCGCCGCGAACTGGGCGCCATCCGCTGCCCCGTGCAGTCGTTCTACTCCGTCGACGATCACGTGGTGCCCACACGCAGCCAGGACGTGCTGCTGCGCGGCGCGCGCCATGCACGCGTCCAGCAGGTCCGGCTCACCGAGAGCTTCCACGTGGCCACCATGGACCGCGACCTGCCGCGCATTATCGACGAGTCCCGTGCCTTCATCGCCGGACTGCCAAGCCGAGGGGAGCGTGGCGCATGACGTCCCGCGACGACGATGCGCGCGCCCACTCCCCCGGTGAGCACGAGCAGTCGTGGACGGAGATCGTCGCCCGGCTGCGCGCCGAGGATGAGGACGGTGTCTGGGCGCCCGAGTCTGCCGCGCTGCCCGATGACCCCACGCCCACCCCGGCCGCGCCAGAACCGACTGCCCCCACGTCCAGCGGCGTGGCCCAGGACCCTCTGGACGGTCCGCTGCCGGGCGACTTCGTCGCGCCGACTCCGCCGCCGTTGCTCTCGGGTGCCCCCGGGACCGTGGTGGCCGTGGGTGCGCTCGTCGTGCCGGTGCTCGTGCTGCTGGCGGCCGCCGTCGTGGGTCTGCGCCTGCCCAGCGTGGTGAGCATCGGGCTTGTGGTGTGCGCGGTGGGCGGGGCGCTGGCGGTCTTCTTCCAGCTCCCCCGGCGCGGTGAGGGCCGGGGCGACCGGCTGGACCGCGGCGCACAGGTCTGACGGCGTCCCCGGCTCGCGCCGGACCTGGGACTAGACTGGTCGAATGTGACCGAGGCCACGTGCTCGTCCCCGCGCGTGTAGCCTCGCTAGACACCCGTCCCTCGACCAGGAGCATCATGCAGCAGATCAACACCCCACCGGCCGAGTCGCTGCCGGCAGACTGGAACGTGACCGACCTTCTCGAGCGGCAGGTCCGTGACCGCAGCCAGGGCATTCTCTTCTCCGTGGAGTCGAGCGAGAACGCCTGGACGGACATCTCCGCCGCCGAGTTCCATGCCCGGGTCAGCGAGGTGGCCAAGGGCCTGATCGGTGCCGGCATCTCCCCCGGAGACAGCGTGGGCCTCATGGCCAGCACCCGCTACGAGTGGACGCTGGTGGACTTCGCAATCTGGTACGCCGGTGCCGTCACCGTACCGATCTACGAGACGTCCTCGGCCTCCCAGGTCGCCTGGATCCTCGAGGACGCCGACGTCAAGGCCGTCATCGCGGAGAACGCGGACAAGAAGAAGACCGTTCAGGACGCCGTGCACCGCGAGAACCTGGGCGAGCTGACCGGCCTGTGGATCATGGACACCGAGGACGGCCGCCCCGGCTCCGGTCTCGATGAGCTCGCCGGACGCGGCTCAGAGGTCTCCGACGAGGACCTCGAGAAGGCCCGCTCGGCGGCCACGATGGATGACCTCGCCACGATCATCTACACCTCCGGCACCACCGGCAAGCCGAAGGGCTGCCTGCTCACGCACGGCAACTTCGCCGAGCTGAGCCATCAGACCCTCGTGGGCGGCCTGGGCGAGATCGTCCATGAGGACTCCTCCACCGTGCTCTTCATTCCCCTGGCCCACGTCTTCGCCCGGTTCATCTCCGTGCTCACGGTGGCCGCGGGGGCGCGCACCGGGCATGTGCAGGATCTCACCAAGCTCTCCGGCGCGCTGCAGTCCTTCAAGCCCAGCTTTCTGCTGGCCGTGCCGCGCGTGTTCGAGAAGGTCTACAACGCCTCGCTGCTCAAGGCCCAGGAGGGCGGCAAGGGCAAGATCTTCGAGGCGGGCGCGACGACGGCGATCGAGTACTCGAAGGCGCTGGGCTCCGGTTCCGTCCCGTTCATGCTGCGGGCCAAGCACGCCCTGTTCGGCAAGCTGCTCTACGGCAAGATCCGCGACGCGATGGGCGGCGAGCTCACCTACGCCGTGTCCGGCGGCGGACCCCTGTCCGTGGATCTCGCCCACTTCTTCCGCGGCATCGGCCTCGTGGTCCTCGAGGGCTACGGCCTGACCGAGACCACCGCCCCGGTCACCGTGAACCGTCCCGACGCCCTGAAGATCGGCACCGTAGGTCGCCCGCTGGGCGGCAACGGCATCAAGATCGCCGAGGACGGGGAGATCCTCGCCCAGGGCATCTGCGTCATGAAGGGCTACCACAACCGCGACGACGCCAACCAGGAGGCCTTCCAGGACGGCTGGTTCCGCACCGGCGACATGGGCTCCCTCGACGCCGACGGCTTCCTGAAGATCACCGGCCGCAAGAAGGAGATCCTCGTGACCGCCGGTGGCAAGAATGTGGCGCCGGCCCAGATGGAGGACATGATTCGCTCGGACGCCCTGGTCTCGCAGGTCATGGTGGTGGGCGATGCCAAGCCCTTCGTCGCCGCGATCGTCACCCTCGACGCGGACACGCTGCCCGGCTGGCTCTCCGCCCACGGCATGGACTCCTCGCTCTCCGTGGCCGATGCCGCGAAGGACGAGCAGGTGCGGGCCCACGTGGAGAAGCTGGTGAAGAAGGCCAATGATTCCGTGTCTCGGGCCGAGTCGATCCGCGAGTTCCGCATCCTCGACCGGGACTTCTCCCTCGAGGACGGCCACATGACCCCGTCGCTGAAGATGAAGCGCGCCGTGATCATGAAGGACTTCGAGGCGGAGATCGAGGACATCTACGCCGGTTCCTGATCCCGAGCACGACGACGGGCCCGCACCTTCCTCGCAGAAGGTGCGGGCCCGTCGTCGTGGTGAAGGCTGGCGGGTCGCGGCGTCAGCGCTCGGGATGATCCGCTGGTGGCGGGACCTCGAGACCCAGCAGGGCGTTCTCCACCACCTCGGTCAGCGCCGGGTGCGGCCAGTACATCCCCCGGGCCAGGGTGCCGGCATCGATGCGGAAGGCCATGGCCTGAACGAGCGGCTGGATGAGATTCGCCGCCTCATGGCCCATGATGTGGGCGCCGAGAATCTGCCCGGTCTCCTTCTCGGCGATGATCTTGCACAGGCCCGTGCGGTCCTCCATGGCCCAGCCGTAGGCGACGTCGCCAAAGGCCTGCACCTTCACGGTGACTGCCTCGGCACCGAGCCGCTCTTCGGCCTGTGCCTGGGTCAGGCCGACGCTGGCGACCTGGGGCTGAGAGAACACGGCCGCCGGCACCGGATGCAGGCAGTTCGAGCGCAGGTCCTCGGGGTGTTCGAGATTGTGAGCGAGCACCCGTGCCTCATAGTTGGCCACGTGTTTGAGCTGCCACGTGTTGGCGGCATCGCCGATCGCCCACACACCCTCCACCGGGTGTCCGCCGGAGAGCACGCGCTGGTGCTCGTCCACGGCCATGACGCCGTCCTCGGTGACGTCGAGGCCGGCCGCCGCGACGTCGAGCCGGTCCACATTGGGCACCCGGCCGGTGGCGAGCAGGACGGCATCCGACTCGAGCACCAGCAGCGCTTCCGGATCGGCGGCCGACCCGGGCTCCTCGCCCGTCGGCGCGAAGGTCAGGCGGACCCACCCGGCGGCGGCACGCTGCTCATCGGCGACGGGGTCGATGGCCGTGAGCGTGTGGCCGGTGCGGACGTCCCACAGGTGCCGCGCCTGCTCCGTGAAGGCGTCCGAGATCGTGGCATCGTGTCCCGTGAGCAGGCGCTGCCCACGCACCACCTGGGTGACGGCCGTGCCGAAGCCGGTGAACACGGCCGCGAACTCCGCACCGATGTAGCCCGAGCCGATGATGACGAGCCTCTCGGGCTGGGCCGATACCCGCATGATGGTGTCCGAGGTGTGCACGCTGGGCAGGTCCACTCCCGGCACCTCGGGGCGCCCGGGGCGCGAGCCCGCGGCAATGACCACATGCTCGGCCGTCAGGACCCTGCCGGAGGCGGTGGTGAGCTCGCGGGGGCCCGTGAAGCGGACCTCCTCGGCGATCACCGTGGTGTGCTCGAGCTCCTCGGCCCGGTAGCGCAGGCCGGCCTCGCTGATCGCGTCGATCCGGGAGAACACGCGGTCGCGCAGCGCCGGGAAGTCCACGGTGCCGCGGCCCAGTTCGACGTTGACGTCGCCGGCGTGGTCACCGGTCAGCGCCACCTGCGCCGGGTAGGCGTACATCTTGGTCGGGATGCAGCCCACGTTGAGGCAGGTGCCGCCGAACGTGCCGGCGTCGATGATCGCCACCGACTTGTCTGCCCAGTAGTCCGTCACCAGCGAGTTCCCCGACCCGGAGCCGATGATCGCGAGGTCGACGTGCTCGCTCACGGGCTGTGCCTGCTCACCGCCGGACGTCACGGGCCGTGCTCGTTCACTGATCGGCGTCGATGACGACGATGAGGTCGCCGCCGTTGACCGGGGTGACGCCGTCGATCACGACGCGGCTGACCTTGCCGGCCACCGGCGTGGTGATGGCGGCCTCCATCTTCATCGCCTCGATGGTGGCCACGGGATCACCGGCGGCGACGACGTCACCCTCGGCGACCTGCGCCGTGACGGAGCCAGCGAACGGTGCCGGGACGTGGCCGGGCTGCGAGGCATCGGCCTTCTCGGCCGCGCGGACCGTGGATTCCACGGAGCGATCGCGCACCATGACCTGACGCATCTGGCCGTTCAGCGTGAGCATGACGGTGCGCATGCCCTTCTCGTCCGGCTCGGACACGGACTGCAGCATGGCCAGCAGGCGCACGCCGCGGCCCAGCGAGATGACGTGCTCGCGGCCCGGCACCAGGCCGTAGAGGAAGTCGCGGGTGTGCAGGGTGGAGGTGTCGCCGAAGTCGTCCCGGTGGGCCTCGAACTCCTGGGTCGGTCCCGCGAACAGCAGGCGGTTGAGCACCGCGCGGCGCTGAACACCGGCCTGGCCGAGCACCGTCTGATCGTCCGCGGAGATCTCCGTGGTGCCAGCACCCTCGCGGCGGCCCTGCAGGGCCTTGGTGCGGAAGGGCTCGGGCCAGCCACCGGGCGGGTCGCCCAGCTCACCGCGCAGGAAGCCGATCACCGAGTCCGGAATGTCGAAGTCTTGCGGGTTCTCCGCGAACTCCTCCGGGCTCACACCACGACCCACCAGCTGCAGGGCGAGGTCCCCGACCACCTTGGACGAGGGAGTGACCTTGACAATGTTGCCGAGCATGGCATTGGCCGAGGCGTACATCGACTCGATCTGCTCGAAGTGCTCCCCCAGGCCCAGGGCGATGGCCTGCGTGCGCAGATTGGACAACTGCCCGCCCGGGATCTCGTGATGGTACACGCGGCCCGTGGGCGCCGGCAGGCCAGCCTCGAACGGGGCGTAGATCGAGCGGACGGACTCCCAGTAGGGCTCCATGGAGGCGGCGGACTCGAGGGTGAGGCCGGTGTCCCGCTCGGTGTGCTCGAGGGCGGCGACCAGCGCGGACAGCGGGACCTGGCTGGTGGTGCCGGCCATCGAGGCGGTCGCCGCGTCGACGGCGTCGACCCCGGCCTCGGCGGCAGCGAGCAGGGTGGCCAGCTGGCCGCCCGCGGTGTCATGGGTGTGCAGGTGCACGGGCAGGTCGAACTCGGCGCGCAGGGCGGTCACGAGCTGCTTGGCCGCGGCCGGGCGCAACAGGCCGGCCATGTCCTTGATCGCCAGGATGTGGGCGCCCGCATCGACCATCTGCCGCGCCAGGTCCAGGTAGTAGTCCAGCGTGTAGAGCTTCTCGGCCGGGTCGCTCATGTTGCCCGTGTAGCACAGCGCGGCCTCGGCCACCGCGGTGCCCGTGGCGCGGACGGCCTCGATCGCCGGGGTGATCTGGGAGACGTCGTTGAGCGCGTCGAAGATGCGGAAGATGTCGACGCCGGTCGCCGCGGCCTCCGCGACGAACGCATCGGTCACCTCGGTGGGGTACGGGGTGTAGCCCACCGTGTTGCGGCCACGCAGCAGCATCTGGATGGGGATGTTCGGCATCTCGGCGCGCAACAGCTCGAGACGCTTCCACGGGTCCTCGGCCAGGAAGCGCAGGGCGACGTCGTAGGTGGCGCCACCCCAGGCCTCCACCGAGAACAGCCCCGGCAGGGTGTGGGCCACGGCGGGAGCGGCGGCGAGCAGATCTCGGGTGCGCACGCGGGTGGCCAGCAGCGACTGGTGCGCATCACGGAACGTGGTGTCCGTGACGGCCAGGGCGGTCTGCGCACGCAGCGCCGCGGCCAGACCCTCCGGGCCGGACTCCTGCAGCACCTGGCGCCAGCCGCGGGGCGGGACGGCGTCGGGGTTGCGGCTGGGCCCGTCGAAGGGCGAGCGGTCCGGCTCCTGGGACTTGTCCCCCGGATGGGCGGGCAGGCGGTCACGGGGGTCGATGCCCTCGATGCGCTCACCGTGGGGCTTGTTGACCGTGACGTCGGCGAGGTACTGCAGGGCCTTGGAACCGCGGTCCTGGGAGCGGTTGACGCGGGTCAGCTCCGGGTGGGCGTCGATGAAGTCGGTGGCGACGTCGCCGGCGAGGAACTGCTCGTCGTCGAGCACGTTCATCAGGAAGGGGATGTTGGTGGCCACGCCGCGGATGCGGAACTCGGCCAGGGCACGGCGGGTGCGCTGCACCGCGGTCTGGTAGTCGCGACCACGGCACGTGAGCTTCACGAGCATCGAGTCGAAGTGCGGACTGATCTCCGCACCGGCGTAGATGGTGCCGCCGTCGAGGCGCACGCCGGAGCCGCCGGCGGAGCGGTAGGCGGTGATGGTGCCGGTGTCCGGGCGGAAGCCATTGGCCGGATCCTCGGTGGTGATGCGGCACTGCATGGCGAAGCCGCGCAGGGACAGGGTCTCCTGAGTGATGCCGAGATCCTCGAGGGAGGCACCCGCGGCGATGCGCAGCTGAGCGGCCACGAGGTCGACATCGGTGACCTCCTCGGTCACGGTGTGCTCTACCTGGATGCGCGGGTTCATCTCGATGAACACGTGCTGACCGGCCCGCTCCCCCGCGGTGTCCACGAGGAACTCGACGGTGCCCGCGTTGACGTAACCCATCTCCGTGGCGAACGCGACGGCGTCGCGGTAGAGAGCCTGGCGGATCTCCTCGTCCAGGTTCGGCGCCGGGGCCATCTCGATGACCTTCTGGTGGCGGCGCTGCATCGAGCAGTCGCGCTCGAAGAGGTGCACCACATTGCCGTGCGAGTCCGCGAGGATCTGCACCTCGATGTGCCGCGGACGCAACACGGCCTGCTCGAGGAAGACGGTGGGGTCACCGAACGCGGTGTCGGCCTCGCGCATGGCGGCCTCGAGGGAACCGCGCAAGTCCTCGCGCCGCTCCACACGACGCATGCCACGGCCGCCACCGCCAGCCACGGCCTTGACGAAGATCGGGAAGCCGATGCCCTCGGCCTGCTCCACGAGCCACTCGACGTCGGCGCTCGGGTCCGAGGAGGCCAGCGTCGGGATGCCCGCTCGCTTGGCGGCGCGCAGGGCCTCGACCTTGTTGCCGGTCAGCTCGAGCACATCGGCGGGCGGGCCGACGAAGGTGATGCCTGCCTCCGCGGCGGCGCGGGCCAGGTGGGCGTTCTCGGAAAGGAAGCCGTAGCCGGGGTAGATCGCATCGGCGCCCGCGTCCTTGGCCACGCGCAAGATCTCGTCCACGTCCAGGTACGCGCGGACGGGGTGACCCTCCTCGCCAATGCGGTAGGACTCGTCCGCCTTCTGGCGGTGGATCGAGTTGCGGTCCTCGATGGGGAACACGGCCACGGTCTTCGCGCCGGTCTCATAGCAGGCGCGGAAGGCGCGCACGGCAATCTCGCCGCGATTGGCCACGAGGACCTTGGAGAACACGGGGGCGTCGGTGGGGCCTTCGCGGGTCTCGGACGGGGCGGCGACGGCGGTGTCTGCGGCAGCGTTCATGTGTGCAGTGTGCCACATGCGCTGCCGGAACTGCCACATGTGGTCTGACCACTCTTGAGTGAGTGGCTGTTCACCGAAATGTGAATAGGTATGCACGCGCACGAATACGCGGCAAGACGAGAGGTGACGCCACTCAGACGTGGAGCGTCATACTGGCGCCGCGCCGCGTCACAGTGCGGCGCGGCGACTAGGACGCGTTGCGCTCGCGGCGGGCCCGACGGCGCTGGGCGAGCTCGTCGGCGGCGAAGGCGTCCGGCGTCGGGGTGAGCGATTCGCTCGGCAGCTCGGCCAGAGTGCCCTCGACCTCACGCCACACGCGGCCCACGGCGATGCCAAACACGCCCTGGCCACCCTGGACCAGGTCGATGACCTCGTCGGTGGAGGTGCACTCGTAGACCGAGGCGCCATCGCTCATCAGCGTGATCTGCGCGAGGTCGTCAACACCGCGCTCGCGCAGGTGGCCGACGGCGGAGCGGATCTGCTGGAGGGAGACACCCGTGTCCAGGAGGCGCTTGACCACCTTGAGCACGAGGATGTCGCGGAAGGAGTAGAGGCGCTGGGAGCCGGAGCCGGCGGCGCCGCGGACGGTGGGCACCACCAGATCGGTGCGTGCCCAGTAATCGAGCTGACGGTAGGTGATGCCGGCGGCCTTGCAGGCGGTGGGTCCGCGGTAGCCCGCGTCCTCGTCGAGCTGCGGGAGGTCGTCGTTGAACAGCGTGCCCTGCGCAGCGGCGCCTCGGGTTGCTCGCTGTAGGGCGTCGGCCGGGGTGGGCCGACCAGAACCTGCATGGGGTGTCATGTCAGAACCCTCCTGGTCGTGGGCCCGCCGGTCAAGGGGAAGGGTGGACGCCGCCTCGCCGCCCTCCCGGTGACCGTGGGAATGAGCCGTCAAGGATATGTCCGGTGCGAGCGGAACCTCTTTCGTGTCTTGACGGTACGGCGCGCATGCCCACGGGTCAAAGACCGGGAGCGCACGGCGGCGTGTCGCCGTCCACCCTCTGGACACCCGGCCTCGGGAGCAGCGACACGGCTCTGCGTTCAGGGCTGGCGTACGACGACCCTGGGTCAGGCGAAGTCGCTGGGGTCGACGTCGTCGATGAAGCGTCGAAACGAGTCGACGTCGGCGTCGTCGTCATCTTGCACAGGCACCCCTGCGTCATCGACAACCGCCTGGGCCGCCAGCACGGGTGCGCCGGTGCGCAAGGCCAGCGCAATGGCGTCGGAGGGACGAGCGTCGAAGCGATGCCCACTGACGAGCACGAGTTCAGCGAGGAAGACGTCGTCGTTCACCGCGGTGAGGCGGGCGGAGCGAATCTGCTCCCCCAGCCGTTCCAACATCGCCACAGTGAGGTCATGGGTCAGCGGGCGCGGGGCGTGCACGCCGTCGAGAACCATGGCCACGCTCGTGGCCTCGGGGGCGCCGATCCAGACGGGGACGACTGTCGAGCCATCCGGCGTGAGCAGCAGTAGGGCGTGGTTCTGGGTGGGCAGGTCCACGCGCACGCCGAGCACGGTCAACGGCAGATCGGGTGCGGACTGCGCTTCGGCGTCTTGCTCAGCCATGCCAGCGCTCCAATCCGTCGCCGAGCAGAGCGGAGTGCAAATCCGCGGCAGCCGCCTCGAGCTGCCGGGCAGCCTCCGCCACGCGATCGGCCGTCCCGGCCGTGGGCCGGGCGGTCATAGGGGTGAGCACCTGTTCCAGGGCACCGAGCTCACGGTCGGCGGCCATGCGGAAGGTGCGCAGGTGGCGAGGACCCAGACCATGCTCCGCGAGAGCGTGGGCGGCGCGGACGATCTGGCGAGCATGGCGGCCGAAGCCGTTGTCGGTGGCCTCGGGCAGGATGCCGAACTGCACAAGCTCCTCGATGAACCCGGCGGAGGTCCCGGTGGCTGTGGCGAGGTCGTCGATGGTCAGGCAGCGCTGCCCCAGGGCCCCTGCGTCGGCGGCGGCCGCTTCGGCGGACTCCTGGGTGCGGAATACGAGGCTGGCGGGGATGCCCTCGGGGCGTTCGCCGCGGTCCAGAGCCTCGAGGTGCTCGCGGATGCGCGCCAGCGGCAGGAAAAGGTCGCGCTGCAGAGTCAGCACCACGCGCAGGCGCTGGACGTGCTCAGGACCGTAGTGGCGGTAGCCCGAGGGGCTCCGGTGCGGGGTGACGAGGCCGCGCTCTTCGAGGAAGCGCAGCTTCGAGGCGGCGAGGTCCGGGAACTCATCCTGCAGCTCGGCCAGGACCGCGCCAATGGTCAGGCGCTGCGACGACGCCCCCGAGGAGTGTCGGGGGCGTCGTGCGTCAGTGGTCTCGGTGTCACTCACCAGGGCTGGGGCGCTCAGCTCTGCTGCTGGGCGGTGTAGTAGGTGAGGCGGAACTTGCCGACCTGCACCTTCATGCCGTTGCGCAGGGTCACCTGGTCCACGCGGTCACCGTTGACGAACGTCCCATTGAGGGAGTTGCAATCGGCGACATCGAAGCCGGCGTCCGTGCGGCGGAACTCGGCATGACGACGGGAGACGGTGACGTCGTCGAGGAAGATGTCCGCTTCCGGGTGGCGACCCACGGTGGTGACGTCCTCATCGAGCAGGTAGCGCGCGCCCTGGTTGGGGCCGGACTGGGCGACGAGCAGAGCGGTGCGTGCGGGCAGCGCGGCGATGGCCTCGAGCTGCTCCTCGGTCAGTGCCTGGTCGCTGGGGACCGGTGCCAGGCTGGTGAGGCTGATGCTCGTGGTCTGCGCGGCCGGCTCCTGCACACCCTCGCCGGAGTGTGCACCGGTGGTGCCCTGTGTCATGTGTGTGATCCTCCACTGGACCCGCCAGCCATGCGGCCGACGGGTGAAAATCCTGCTG
>JAUNTT010000221.1 GCA_030538555.1 Micrococcus sp. | reverse complement strand
GGACTCGAACCCCGAACCCGCTGATTAAGAGTCAGCTGCTCTGCCAATTGAGCTATAGGCGCGTACGGCAACAGCGATGGATCTTACCAGCACGACGCCCCCCAGCGAAATCGCGGACGGCTCAGAACTGTTGCGACTCGTTGAGGCGGTCGTGACGGTCGAAAGGCAGCTCAACGACCCGGGAGGGAGTCTGAGGCGATCTATGACGGAGCACACCATTCGGAGCCAGGAAAGAGCTGGGTCCACGCGTGGTGCCGCGGACAGGTGGGCGTGACTAGCGCTGGGTTCGGCAATCGCCGGACTCGCGGCGATGTTCACACTGGAAAGTCCAGGATTCTCCATCGGGCCGGCACTCCTGGCGCTCGTCACCGCTCGGATGGCCAGGGGCACGGACTATCGGAACCTCGTCATCGGGGCTGCCGTCCTTGCGGCCGCAATTCTGGCAGTGCATCTGGTCGTCGGACTCGCGTGGACCGGAACGACCGCCAGAGGCTAGTCCGGCGTGGCGGCTCGGCGGGCACTTAAGGCCGGTAGGTGCCCACCGCGCATGCTCGGTCGACGGTCAACTCTCGCCACACATCACGCGGTGTGCAGCAGCACGTCCGCACGCTCGCGGGTGCCGTCGGCGGCGAAGAGCGCCTCCTCCTGCGCGGCCCACCGCTCCCAGTGCGGGCGATAGGTCTCACCGTCCCGATCCAACCCGCGGCGCATCCGCACGGCGGTGTCCGCCTCGACCCAGACGGCCACGTCCAGGTGCTCCGCAGCGGGCCCCACGCTGCTGCCGCAGCCCTCCACCACGAGCAGGGCGGTGGGCGGCACCTCGACCTCCTCGCCCCACTCGTCGCGGTGCCAGTCCCACCTCCGGTATGCCGCCCGCTCACCCCTGCGCACCGGCGCCAGCACCTGCTCGGTCAGCAGACCGGGGGCGGCGGCGAGTCCGTCCCAGCCAGGAAAGAGATCGTCCATCTGCACGAGCACCCCGCCGAGGTCCCGGGCCAGCGCCGCGCCCAGCACCGTCTTGCCGGACCCGCTCGGGCCATCGATCGCGACGATGACCGGCCGCGAACCCGCCACAGCCTGCCGCTCCGCCACCAGCTCCTTCACGGCGGTTACCGCCGCCTCGTCCACGGGCGTCCACCCGGTCATCGGCTGCCGCAGCCGCGGCCGGCCCATGAGCCGCAACGCCTCGGCCACCGGCTGAGCAAGGTCCAGGCCATCGAGCTCCGAGAGCAGGACCCAGGCGGTGTCATCACTACTGCCGTCCTCCTCGACGCGCAGCTCCCCACCGACCACCTCGGCCTTCCACAACAGTGCGACCAGCTGCAGGAAGCGGTCGCCATCCGGCTGCACGCGGTCCTGCGGCGAGAGAAGGATCGCCGCGGCGCCGAGCGAAGAGGTGAGGTGCACGGCATACCCCGTCTCCTCCTCGACCTCTCGGGTGACGGCCTGCTCGGGACCTTCGCGCAGCTCCAGCCCGCCACCGGGGAGGGTCCATCCGCCCCGGACGCGCCGGCCGTCGCTGAGCCATTCGTCGCGCCAGTGGGTCAGCAGAACCTCAGGGCCCCGCTCCCCCTCCCGCTCGATCCAGGCGTAGCACCCAACCCTCGTGTCCCAGTCCACCCGGTCACCGTAGCCTTGAGCCATGCGTGCACTCGTCAAGCCCACCGCCGGGCCTGGGCTGGAACTGATGGACGTCCCCGAGCCTCAGGTGGGTCGGGGCGAGGTCA
>JAUNTT010000220.1:1524-1769 GCA_030538555.1 Micrococcus sp. | reverse complement strand
GCCGTCGAGGTCGGGTGGCTCCTCGAAGAACTGCGCGTCAGCCTGTTCGCCCAGTCGCTCGGCACCGCCCAGCCGGTGTCCGCCAAGCGCGTCCGGTCGGCGCTCGCGACGCTGACCTGACAGGATCACTTCATGTCCAAGCCCGCCTCCATCGGCGCAGCCCCCTGGGTGTGGGGCGTTCTCGCGACGGCGGTCTATGCGACGCTGTCGACGACGCAGTGGCTGCGGTTCGAATCCCCGTCGTG
>JAUNTT010000220.1:0-1514 GCA_030538555.1 Micrococcus sp. | reverse complement strand
CTACGCCGCGTTCGAGGCGCCCATCGTGCACATCAAGGGTGCTGGATACAACATCCTCGGTGATCACTTCCACCCGATTCTGGTGCTGCTCGCGCCGGTGTACGCCCTGTTCCCGACCGCGTTGACCCTGATGATCTGCCAAGCCGTCCTGCTGGGAATCTCGGCGTTCTTCGTGGCAGCAGCCGCTGACCACCTGGCGGGGCGGGCGTCCGGATGGCTCATCGGAGGGTCTTACGCCTTCGGGTGGGGCGTCCAAGAAGCGGCGCGCGTGCAGTTCCACGAGGTGGCCATGGGGGCGCCGATCTTGGCCATCGGGCTGTGGTGCCTGGTGCGTGAGCGCTGGGTGGCGGCGACGGTCTGGTTCGGGCTGCTGGTTTTTGTCAAGGAAGACCTCGGCATGACCGTGTTCGTGCTCGGGTTGCTCGTTGCTTGGCGCTCGCGCCGATGGCTGCTCGGGGTCGGGCTGGCGGTGTGGGGAGTGGCGTGGTTCTTCCTGGCGCTGCGCGTGATCCTGCCCGCGTTCAATCTGCACAACCGCTATGACTACGGACATCACGTGGACCTCGGCGCAGTCTTGGCCAACCCCGTGGGCACTGTCCTTGAGATTGCGACCAACGAGCAGAAGATGCTGACGTTGTTCATGGTGCTGGCCTGCACGGTGCTGTTGGCATTCAGATCGAACATCGTTCTCGCGGCATTGCCGACGTTGGCGTGGCGATTCCTGTCCGACCTGCACGGCCACTGGGGGCCGACCTGGCACTACAGTCTCATGCTCATGCCCGTCCTGTACGTGGCTGCCGCCGAGGGCGTCCGGTTGTTGTCGGCGTCAGCGCGGCCGGCACTGCGGGCATGGGGACGAGCCGGCCCGGCCATGATCGCGGTGTTCGCCATCGCCGTTCTGCCGCACATGCCGTTGTGGCAGCTCACCCACCACGCCACGTGGCAGATCGGGACGCCTCGCCACCAAGCCGCGGCGAACCTGATCGCACGCGTCCCCGAAGGGACGGTCGTGGCCTCCGACGTCTCGCTGATGAACCAACTCGTCGACCGGGCCGACGTCTACTTCATCGCCAACGAAGGCAACCCCGTTCCCGACCTGATCGTGATCGACAACCGCGCCGGAGGTTGGGGGAGTCGCGTGGACGCCGTCAGCTACGGCGCGTCGCTGCACCCCGGCACGTCGTGGCGCGAGGTCTACGCCGCACAGGACTATCAGCTCGTGGAACGGATCGACTGACCCACGCCACTAGAGTGGGACGCATGGTCGATCCCGGGAGTCTGTACACGGTGGAGCGGGACGTCTGGGATTCGCTGCACGGCAGCGCCCCCGTTCTCATCCATTTGCTGGAGGGCTACGTCGACGCCGGACAGGTGGGGCGCCAGCTGAGCGAGCACCTGCGCACCACCCTGACCGTTGACCGCGTGGCGACCTTCGACCACGACGTGGTGCACGACTACCGCTCGCGGCGTCCTCAGATGGTGTTCGACACCAACACCTGGACGGCGCTGACCGA
>JAUNTT010000069.1 GCA_030538555.1 Micrococcus sp. | reverse complement strand
GGAGAGAGGGACATTGCTCACCACGGAGCGGGGCCACGGGGCGAGGGCATCAGCGGCCGCACCGCGAGTGGCGCGCTGCTCTCAGCGTCTGCTAGAGTTTTCTCTCGTTGTCACGACGGTGCGCCCCGGCTGAGTAATCAGTCGCGAGGCACCTGGCAATGTGAGGCCCCATCGTATAGCGGCCTAGTACGCCGCCCTCTCACGGCGGTAACGCGGGTTCAAATCCCGCTGGGGTCACCACCGGATCTGCCCCGGGAGCTGCCACGGCATTGTGGTCAGCCCCGGGGCAGCGTCGTCTCCCGGCCCCCGGAAGAGAACCCAGCGCCGGACACCGGCGCGGGACACCGTGCACGCGGACCGGCCTGGCCGCGCGAGGCGGGACCACCGTGTGCCCGGTGTGCCATGATGGCGCGGTGGACCATCCCTCTTCGACATCCCCGGCCCCGGCGGCCCCGCTGGCAGCCCGTGTCCGCGACGTTCGGACCCTGCTCACCGAGGTCGATCTGAGCCTCGAGACTGCCACCGCCCCGACCGACCGCGCCGCACGGGCGCAGGTCCTGCACCAGATCGACGACTACGTGGTGCCGCGCTTGGACTCCCTCGACGCGCCGCTGCTCGCCGTCGTCGGCGGCTCCACGGGTGCAGGCAAGTCCACACTGGTCAACGCCCTCGTCGGCCACGAGGTCTCACGCTCCTCTGCCCTGCGCCCCACCACGCGCCAGCCTCTGCTGCTGCATCATCCCGATGACCTGGCCTGGTTCGAGGACTCGCGCGTCCTGCCCGAACTCGCCCGCGTCCACGTGCACCGCAGCCGTCAGGACGGTCCGGTGGAGCCGGACTCCTCCGCGATGGACACGGTGGCGCTCGTCGCCGAACCCTCCCTGCACCCGGGACTCGCGCTGCTCGACGCCCCGGACATCGACTCCGTGGCCGACGCCAACCGTGCGCTGGCTCGTCAGCTGCTGGACGCGGCCGATCTCTGGATCTTCGCCACCACCGCCCACCGCTACGCCGATGCCGTGCCGTGGGAGCTGCTCGACGACGCCGCCGCCCGCGACATCCGCGTCGACGTCGTCCTGGGCCGCGTTCCGCCCGGTGCCGAGGCCGAGGTGGTGCCGGATCTGCGGCGCATGCTGGCCGAGCGCGGATTGGGCGACGCCCGCGTCTACGTGATCCCCGAGACCCAGTTCGACGAGCGGGGTCTGATCGCCGAGGAGCACGTGCACGAGCTGCGGGAGACCTTGCGCGGCCTGGCCGCCGACGCCGCGGAGCGCTCTGCGTTGGCCCAGCGCACCGTCTCCGGCGTCCTGAGCCAGCTCGCCGACCGTGTGGAGACCATCGCCTCGGCCGAGGATGCGCAGGTGGAGGCCGCGGCGGTGCTGACGCAGATGGTCGACGACGAGGTGCGCCGTGCCGTGGAGCGCGTGGACGAGGCCACCTCGGACGGCACCCTGCTGCGCGGTGAGGTCCTCGCCCGCTGGCAGGACTTCGTGGGCACGGGGGAGTTCTTCCGCGGCCTCGAGTCCGCGATCGGGCGCGTGCGTGACCGCCTCAGCCAGGTGGTCCGTGGCCGCCCGGCTCCGCCCGAACGTGTCGAGACCGCCCTGGAGACCGGGCTGCAGGCCGTGATCGTCGAGGCCACTGCCGCCGCCGCCGAGGACATCGAACGGCGCTGGCGCAGCGAGCCCGCCGGCCGTGCCCTGGTCGAGCCGCGCGACCTCGGCGCCCTGCCCGCGGGCTTCGAGAACGAGACCGCCGCCGCCATCCGTGCGTGGCAGCAGGACGTGCTGGCCCTGATTCAGACGGAGGGGGCGGGACGACGCACGAAGGCACGCCTGGCGGCCCTGGGCGTCAACGGTGCCGCCGTGGCCCTGATGATCGTGTCCTTCGCCTCGACCGGTGGACTCGTCGGACTGGAGGTCGGCATCGCTGGCGGCGCGGCCGTCGTCGGGCAGAAGCTGCTGGAGTCCATCTTCGGCGAGGACGGCGTGCGCCGCATGGCCCGCTCCGCGAACGAACTGCTCGAGTCCCGTGTGAGCGCGCTCATGGACGACGCGCTCAGCGATCGTTTCCTGAGCCTGATCCAGCGTGAACGCGGCCCCGAGGACCTGCTCGCCCTGCGCGACCTGGTGCCCGCACTGCGCTCCGGGCTGCCCGCGGGAGGCCGAGCATGAAGGCCCAGCCCGTCACCCTTGAGGACCGCCTCGACGCTCTAGGACAGGCCGTGGACGCCGCCGAGGACCGCCTGCCCGAGGCCGCCCTGCAGCGCGCCCGCGCCGTGAACGACGCCGCAGCGCACCGTCGTCAGCTCTCGGCCGAGCACACCGTGGTCGGCTTCTTTGGCGCCACCGGATCCGGCAAGTCCTCCCTGTTCAATGCCCTCACCGGAGCGGACCTCGCGCGGGTGGCCGCGACCCGGCCTACCACGGCCGAGCCGCTGGCTGCCGTGTGGGGCGTCAGCCACCACACGGACTCCTCGCCCACGAGCACCGCGCTCACGAACGCCGGGGCTGGCGCACCGGAGACCAGCGGCGGTGCGGCGGCGCTGCTGGACTGGCTCGGCGTCTCCCGCCGCCACGTCCTGGAAGCCGCCCCCGAACTGGACCCGGGCACACGCGGCTGGTGGGGGCTGGGCCGCCGGCAGGGTGCGGACCCCTCGGGCCTCGTCCTGCTCGACCTCCCGGACATCGACTCCGTGCAGCGCTCGCACCGCGAGGTCACGGACCGCCTCAGTCAGCGCGTCGACGTGCTGGTGTGGGTGGTGGATCCGGAGAAGTACGCCGACGCCGTCCTGCACCACGACTTCCTCTCCCGCATGTCCGCCCACGCCGACGTCACCCTCGTGGTGCTCAATCAGGTGGATCGACTGCAGGGCCCGGAACGCGAGACGGTCATGGCGTCCCTGCGCGCCATGCTGCAGCAGCACGGGCTGGGCCACGTCACCGTCCTCGCCGTCTCGGCCGCGACCACAGAGGGACTGCCCGAGCTCGGCACGCAGCTCGCTCGGCTCGCCGCCGCTCGCCTGGCCCGCACGCAGCGCCTGGCCGCCGACGTCGGCGCTGCCGCCGCCGAGCTCGAGAACGCCTCGGGCGAGGGCGCCCCGGCCGGGGTGCGGCCCGAGGCTGCCGAGCGACTCGCCAAGGACCTCGCGACCGCCGGCGGAGGGCCCGCCGTCGTGCGCGCCGTGGAGTCCTCCTATCGACTTCGCTCGGCGCGCTCCACCGGGTGGCCGCCGCTGCGTTGGCTCACCCGCTTCCGCGCAGATCCGCTGCGCCGTCTGCACCTGCTGCCCCCGCGTTCTCCCGGTGCCCGCGAGGACGAGATCGCTCCGCGCGACCCCCAACTGCACCGCACCTCGCTGCCGCAGCGCAGCGCGAGCAACAACGCGGTGGTGGACGCCGCCGTGCGCGGCATCGTCACGGACGCCGCACAGGGAGCCTCAGCGCCGTGGGCTGCCGCCCTGCGCCGGGCTGGCCGGCGTCACCAGGACGCCCTGCCCGACGCCGTGGACCAGGCCATCGCCGGCGCCGAGCTCGGCGCGGGACGCGGATCGTGGTGGTGGCCCGTGTTCAACGTGCTGCAGTGGCTGGCACTCGTGATCGCCCTCGGCGGCGCCGGCTGGCTGGGCGCCTATGCGCTCGCCGGATACCTGCAGTTCCCGCTGCCGGACGCGCCGCGCGTCGAGGGCTTCCCCGTCCCCACACTGCTGTTGATCGGTGGCATTCTGCTCGGCCTCGTGCTGGCCCTGGCCGCCGTGCCGATGTCCCGGGTGGCGGCGCGAGCGCGGGGGCGTGCCGCGCGGCGGGCCATCGAGTCGCGTACACGCCAGGTGGGGGAGCGGCTGGTGGTGGAGCCGTTGCGTGCGGAGATTGAGCGTCATGATCGCTTCCGCACCGCCGTGGCCCGCGCCCGCGATGGCGGCCCCGAGCCCCGACGGCGACGATGAGCTCCGCCGCGGACGCCCCGCTCGCCGGGGAGCCCGGCGATCAGGAGCTGGGCAGCGAGGACGCGCTGCTGCGCCGCATTGGGGCCCGCCTGGCGCCCCTCGAGCGCGAGCGACCGTGGCCGCAGGGCAGCCTGGGTCCCGGCGACGACGCCGCGCTGGTGCCCAGCACCGCCCGCGGCGTGCTCGTCTCCACCGATGCGATGGGGGAGGGCACGGACTTTCTGCGTGAGTGGCCGGCCGGCGTGCACACCCGGGGCCACGACGTCGGATTCAAGGCCGCGGCGCAGAACCTGTCTGACATCAACGCCATGGGCGGAGATGCCAGCGCTCTCGTGTGCGCCCTCAGCGTGCCCCCCACCCTTAGCGCACACTGGGTGGCCGGAGTGGCCGGGGGAATGGTCGCCGCGGTGCGCGGCCTCGGGGCACACTGGTGCCGGGTGGCCGGCGGCGATCTCGGCTCCGCCGAGCAGATCCAGCTCACCCTCACCGCGCTGGGCGATCCGAGCGAGCGCGGTGTCCTCACCCGCCGCGTCGATCCCAGGCTCGCACCGCGCTGGCGCCACGACGGTGCCCTGCTCGTCCACGCAGGCTCGGGGCCTGGCTGGGCCGCGGCCGGACTCGCGCTGCTGCTGACCCCGCGCACCACGTTGCAGCGACGGTGGGACGCCTTGCCGGCCCTGGACCGGCCCACCGCCCGCGAGCTGGTGCGCGCGGTGCGTGCCCAGCTGCGACCCCGGCCGCCGCTGCATCTCGGGCCCACCGCGGTGGGGCGCCTGGCCGCCCTCATGGACGTCTCGGACGGCATCGGCCGCGATGGTGCCCGCCTGGCCGCGGCCAACGACGCCTCCGTGTGGGTCGATCCGGCGTGGGTGAGCACACAGGCCGCCGCCCTGAACCGGGTGGCGGCGCTGTGTCAGGCCGACCCTTCCGCGTGGGTGCTGGGCGGCGGGGAGGACTACGGCCTGCTGGGCATCGCCGCGGGACACGACGACGTCCCGGAGGGTTTCGAGGTCATCGGTGCCATCCACTCGGCCACTCAGACCCCCGACGCCGCAGCACGGCACGGCCACGATGGGAGAGTGGTTCGCCTCGAGAGCTCAGGCTGGGACCACTTCACGCAGGACTAGGAGGTCGCGCCGTGCGCGCGGACGACGTCGGTGAGGCGATGGGCGGCAGCGACCACGGCGTCCGCGTGCACGCGCCCGGGCTGCCGGGTGAGCCGATCCAGGGGACCGGCAATCGAGATGGCGGCAATGACGCGGCCGTTGGGCCCGCGGACCGGGGCGGAGACGGAGGCGACACCGGCCTCCCGCTCGGCCAGGGACTGGGCCCACCCGCGACGCCGCACCGCGGCCAGCACCGTGGGGGTGAAGACGGCGCCGGCCAGGCCGGACACGAGGCGCTCATGGTCTTCCCAGGCGAGTAGGACCTGCGCGGCCGAGCCGGCCTTCATGGACATGCGCGTGCCCACGGGAATCACATCGCGCATGCCGATGGGGCGCTCCGCGCTAGCCACGCAGACGCGCACATCGGACTGGCGGCGGAAGACCTGGGCGGCCTCGCCCGTGGCGTCGCGCAGCCAGGTCAGCACGGGCCCGGCGGCCGAGATCAGGCGGTCCTCGCCCGCAGCGGAGGCCAGCTCACCCAGCCGCGAGCCGAGGATGTAGCGGCCGTGCAGGTCCTTGCCCACGAGGCGGTGGTGGGCCAGGGCCGCCGCCAGGCGGTGCAGCGTGGGCCGCGCGATGCCGGTCGTGGCCACCAGCTGGGCGAGCGTGGCTGGTCCGGACTCGAGGGCGTTGAGGATCGCCGCCGACTTGTCCACCACTCCGACTCCGCTCGGCTTGGGCGGGGCGGGCAGCGACGCGGGATGGGGCTGGGCGGCGGCGGTCATGTCAGTGATGATAGACAGCCGCACGGGGTCGGTGCGGCGTCGCCACGCTGTGTTGAGCGCCCGCTGCACCGCCGTGCGCGCCCCCGCCGTCGCCTCACATTCTGAGATGACGAGGACCCCTGTCGACGTGCCTCGGGGCCGCCGATGACGATGGGCTCACTGGTGACCCGCCCACCACCCATGCTGGCGGGTCCGCACGAGGTAAGGAGCGTGGCATGACCGCCACCGAGAGCGCGCATCATCCGCAGACACTGGCGGAGAAGGTCTGGTCCCAGCACGTCGTGGTGCCGGGGGAACAGCGGGACGGCCAGACGGGCCCGGACCTGCTCTACATCGACCTGCACCTGCTGCACGAGGTCACCAGCCCCCAGGCCTTCGAGGGCCTGCGACTGGCGGGCCGGCCCGTGCGACGCCCGGACCTCACGCTCGCCACCGAGGATCACAACACGCCCACCCTCGAGATCGACAAGCCGATCGCGGATCCCACCTCGCGCACCCAGATCGAGACCCTGCGGGCCAACTGCGATCAGTTCGGGATCCGCCTGCACTCCCTCGGCGACGTCGAGCAGGGCATCGTCCACGTGGTGGGCCCTCAGCTGGGCCTGACCCAGCCGGGCATGACCGTGGTGTGCGGTGACTCGCACACCTCCACGCACGGCGCCTTCGGTGCGCTCGCCTTCGGCATCGGCACCTCCGAGGTAGAGCACGTGATGGCCACCCAGACCCTGCCGCTGAAGCCGTTCAAGACGATGGCCATCACCGTCAACGGCACGCTGCGTCCGGGCGTTGGAGCCAAGGACATCATCCTGGCCGTCATCGCCAAGATCGGCACGGGCGGGGGCCAGGGCTACGTCCTCGAGTACCGCGGCGACACCATCCGCGGGCTCTCGATGGAGGCCCGCATGACCATCTGCAACATGTCGATCGAGGCGGGGGCGCGGGCCGGCATGGTGGCCCCGGACCAGACCACCTTCGACTACCTGCAGGGGCGCCCGCATGCGCCGCAGGGCCAGGACTGGGACGACGCCGTCGCGCACTGGTCCCAGCTCGCCACGGACGACGACGCCCGCTTCGATGCCGAGGTCGTCATCGACGCCGCCGAGCTCGAGCCCTTCGTCACGTGGGGCACGAATCCCGGCCAGGGCGTGAGCCTCAACGATGTCGTCCCCGACCCCGAGTCGTTCGCGGACCCGGCCTCGCAGGCCGCCGCGCGTAAGGCGCAGTCCTACATGGGCCTGACACCGGGGACCCCCATGAAGGACATCGAGGTGGACACGGTGTTCATGGGCTCGTGCACCAACTCCCGCATTGAGGACCTGCGCGCCTTCGCCGAAGTGGTCCGCGGCCGAACCAAGGCCGAGGGCGTCGAGGTGCTCGTCGTGCCCGGTTCGGCGCGGGTGCGCCTGCAGGCCATGGAGGAGGGCCTCGACGAGGTCTTCGAGAGCTTCGGGGCGCAGTGGCGCTTCGCGGGATGCTCGATGTGCCTGGGCATGAATCCGGACCAGCTGGCTCCGGGGCAGCGTTGCGCCTCCACGTCCAATCGCAATTTCGAGGGACGTCAGGGCAAGGGTGGCCGCACCCACCTGGTCTCGCCCGTGGTGGCCGCGGCGACCGCGGTGCTCGGCCATTTGGCCAGCCCGGCCGACCTGCCGGTGCTTCAGCACTGACCCGCCCCCACCGGCACCCCCTTCAGAGATTCGGAGATTCGCTCATGGAGAAGTTCACCACGCATTCCGGCATCGGCGTGCCGCTGCGCGAGACCAATGTCGACACCGACCAGATCATCCCTGCCGTCTATCTCAAGCGCATCACACGCACCGGCTTCGAGGACGCCCTGTTCGCCGGGTGGCGGCAGGACCCTGACTTCATCCTCAACACCGAGCCCTACTCGGGCGGCTCGGTGCTGGTGGCCGGCGAGGACTTCGGCACCGGCTCCTCGCGCGAGCACGCGGTGTGGGCGCTCAAGGACTACGGCTTCCGCGCCGTGCTCTCCCCGCGCTTCGCGGACATCTTCCGCGGCAATGCCGGCAAGCAGGGCCTGCTGGCCGCCCAGGTGGAGAAGGAGGACATCGAGCGGATCTGGAAGGAGCTGGAGAACGAGCCGGGGGCGCATGTCAGCGTGGACCTCGTGGAGCGCACCGTCACGTGCGCGGGCGTCACCGCGAGCTTCCGCATCGACGAGGACACGCGCCACCGTCTGCTCCACGGCCTCGATGACACCGGCGTCACGCTGGGTCACGAGGACGCCATCGATGCCTTCGAACGCCAGCGCCCCGCCTTCACGCCGACGACGCTGCCCGCGCGCACAGCGTGAGGCTCTCGGCGGACAACGCCGCCGGGTTCTGGGGTGCGGTGCGGGACAGCGCCTATGCTGGTCCGCAGTAACCGGAACGGGTCGTTTCGTGTAGCACCGCAGCGGCGGAGGCTGCGCCGCTGACCTGCCGCCGCTTCGCGTGCGGACCACCATCGACTCCGCGGACCGCCTCCCAGCGGCTCGCGGCCAGGGAGGAGCGAGCCACTCATGGCACAGCTGCTGACAATCCAGGGCGGAAAGCCGCTCACCGGCGAGGTGAGCGTGCGCGGCGCGAAAAACCTCGTGCCCAAGGCCATGGTGGCCTCGCTGCTGGGCAATTCGCCCTCCGAGCTCACGGGCATCCCCGAGATCAAGGACGTCGACGTCGTCAGCTCCCTGCTCGAGCTGCACGGCGTGCACGTCAGCTGGGACAAGCAGCGCGGCTCCATCACCATGGATCCCGCCGGGGTGAAGTCCGCTCGCTCAGCGGAGATCGACGCCCACGCCGGCGACTCCCGCATCCCGATCCTCTTCTGCGGTCCGCTCATGCACGCGATCGGTGAGGCCTTCATCCCCGATCTCGGCGGCTGCAAGATCGGCGACAGGCCGATCGACTTCCACCTCAAGGTGCTGCGCGAGTTCGGCGCCACCGTGGAGAAGCGCCCGGGCGGCATCGCCATCTCGGCCGACAAGGGCCTCAAGGGGGCGAAGGTCACGCTCGACTACCCCTCGGTGGGCACCACCGAGCAGGTCCTGCTGACCGCCGTCAAGGCCGAGGGCATCACCGAGCTCTCTGGCGCCGCCGTCGAGCCGGAGATCCACGACCTCATCGACGTGCTGCAGAAGATGGGCGCGGTCATCTCGGTCCAGACCGACCGCACCATCATCATCGAGGGTGTTCAGACGCTGCGCGGCTACCGCCACGACGCCCTGCCGGACCGAAACGAGTCGGCGTCGTGGGCGTCGGCGGCCCTGGCCACGCGCGGCGACATCTTCGTGCGCGGTGCCCGCCAGCGCGACCTCACCGCGTTCCTCAACACCTATCGCAAGATCGGCGGCGAGTTCGAGGTCACCGGCGACGGCATCCGCTTCTGGCACCGCGGCGATGCCCTCACCCCCCTCGTGCTCGAGACCAACGTCCACCCCGGGTTCATGACTGACTGGCAGCAGCCGCTCGTCGTCGCACTGACCCAGGCCCAGGGCGTGTCCATCGTCCACGAGACGGTGTACGAGAACCGCTTCGGCTTCACCGACGCGCTCGTGCGCATGGGGGCGTCCATTCAGCTGCACCGCGAGTGCCTCGGCTCGGGCTCGGTGGACTGCCGCTTCGGTCAGCGCAACTTCCTGCACTCCGCCGTGATTTCCGGGGTGACCCCGCTGCGCGGTGCGGACTTCGACATCCCGGATCTGCGCGGCGGCTTCTCGCACCTCATCGCCGCCCTGGCCGCCGAGGGCACCTCGCGCGCCACCGGCCTGGAGATCATCAACCGCGGCTACGAGCACTTCATGGACAAGCTGTCCGGCCTCGGCGCGGACGTGAGCCTGAGCGAGTCGGCCCGGTGACCGTGGCGCGCATCGACTCCTCCGACGTCCCGCAGGGTCCCCCGTCGCGGGGCACCAAGCTCGGCTACGGGCTCACCGCGGCGGTCGTGCGCCCGTCGATGCGCGCCATCGTCCGCCAGGACTGGCAGGACACCCACAAGATCCCTCGCACCGGTGCGATCCTCGCGATGAACCACATCGCGGAGATCGACCCGGTCTCCGTGGCCCACATGGTCTACAACCAGGGTCTGTTGCCCACGTTCCTGGCCAAGGCGGAGCTGTGGAAGATCCCCGTGGTGGGCTCGATCATGCGCGGCACGCGCATGATCCCGGTCCAGCGCACCAACGACGCCGGCCGCTCCCTGGCCGCGGCCAAGGCCGTGCTCGGCCACGGCGGGGTCATCATGGTCTACCCCGAGGGCACCGTGACCCGTGACCCCGAGCGTTGGCCCATGACGGCGCGCACCGGTGCGGTGCGCCTCGCACTGCAGACGGGCGCACCCCTGATCCCCGTGGGCCAGTGGGGCATCCACGAGCTGATGCCCTACCCGAGCCACTCGCTCAAACCGTTCCCGCGCAAGACCGCCCACGTGCGCGTCGGCGACCCCGTGGAGCTGGCAGACCTGCGCGACAAGCCCATGACGGCCACGGTGCTGCGCGAGGGCACCGAGCGGATGATGGCCGACATCACGGCCATCGTCGCGGACCTGCGCGGGGAAGCGGCGCCGCAGGGCCGCTGGGATCTGCAGCGCGGTGAGCGCATATGAGCGATCCGCAGCGCGTCGCCGTGCTCGGCGCCGGCAGCTGGGGCACGGCGTGCGCCGTCGTCCTCGCCGGCTGCACCGCCGAGGACTCGGTGGCCGCGCGGGAGATCGTCATCGCGGCCCGACGCCAGGATGTCGCCGACGCCATCAATCACGAGCACCGCAATCCCGAGTACCTGCCCGAGATCGAGCTGCCGCCCGCCATCAGCGCGGTGACCGACGCCCGCGAGGCAGTCACGGGGGCGGGCGTCGTCGTCGTGGCCGTGCCGGCTCAGCACATGCGCAGCGCCCTGGCCGACATCCGCGAGCACCTGGCCGCCGACGCCCTGGTCGTCTCCCTCGTCAAGGGACTCGAACGCGGCACGGACATGCGCCCCTCGCAGGTGTGCGCCGAGGTCCTCGACATGAGTCCCGACCGCTTCGCCGTGGTCTCGGGACCCAACCTCGCCCTCGAGATCGCCCGCGGCGAGCCGACCGCCACCGTGGTGGCCTCGGCATCGCAGGCCACGGCAGAGCGCGTAGCGGCCCTGCTGGCCGGGCGCACCTTCCGTCCCTACACGAACACCGATGTGGTGGGCGTGGAGATCGGCGGCATCGTCAAGAACGTCATCGCGCTCGCCGTGGGCATCTGTGACGGTCAGGGCCTGGGGGACAACTCCAAGGCCAGCGTCATTACGCGCGGACTCGCCGAGACCACCCGCCTGGCCGTCCGGCTCGGCGGTGAGCAGGAGACGATGGCCGGGCTCGCCGGACTGGGTGACCTCGTGGCCACGTGCGCCTCACCGCTGTCCCGCAACCGCAGCGCCGGGCGGCTCATCGGCACCGGGCTCACCGTGGATGAGGCGGTGGCCACCATGAAGCAGACGGCCGAGGGACTGAAGTCGGTCTCCGCCGTCGTGCACCTGGCGCGCGCCCACGCCGTGGAGATGCCCATCAGCGAGGCGATGGACGCCGTGGTGGCCGGTCGCCTCGACGTCGCCCGGCTCTCCGATCTGCTGCTCTCCCGCTCCCTGACCTCCGAAGGACGCCGTTGATGACCTCCCCCGCCCCCGCAGCCTCCAGCACCGAGACCGCGGCACGGCCTCGCGTGCTCCTGCTCTTCGGCGGGCGGTCCAGCGAGCACCCCGTGAGCTGTGTGACGGCCGCTGGCGTGCTGCGCGCCATCGACCAGCAGCGCTGGGACGTCGTCGCCGTGGGCGTGGCCCGGTCCGGGCTGTGGTCGCACGCCGAGGTCGATCCCAGCCAGTGGAGCCTGCGGGGCGACGAGCTGCCCGAGGTGCCCGAGCCCAGCGACCCGGTGGCCCTGCGGGCCCGCCCGGACGGCGTGACCGAACTCGTGGACAGCTCCGGGACCAGCCACGGGCGCATCGACGTCGTCTTCCCGCTGCTGCACGGACCCTTCGGCGAGGACGGGACGGTGCAGGGTCTCTTCGAGACATTGAACCTGCCGGCCGTGGGCTGCGGGGTGCTGGCGTCCGCGGTGGGCATGGACAAGCACTTCATGAAGATCGCCTTCCAGGCCGCCGGTCTGGACGTCGGCCCGTGGGAGACCATCACCGATCGTCAGTGGCGCACCGACGCCGAGGCGGCACTGCAGCGCGTCGCGCAGCTCGCCTTCCCCGTGTTCGTCAAGCCAGCCCGTGCGGGATCCAGCTTCGGCATCAGCCGGGTCACCAGCCCGGACGGTCTGCGCGCGGCGATCGAGGAAGCCCGCCAGTACGATCCGCGCGTCGTGGTCGAGGCCGGCATTGATGGCCGGGAGATCGAGTGCGCCGTGCTCGACGGCCACGGCACCCAGGCGCCGCGGGTCTCGCTGCCCGGCGAGATCGTGGTGGTCGGCCAGTCCGGGGACCACCAGTTCTACGACTTCGAGGCGAAGTACCAGGACGCCGATGCGGCCGAGCTCTCCTGCCCGGCCGTGCTGCCCGATCAGGCCCAGGCCGAGCTGCGTGAGCTGGCCGTGCGCGCCTTCGAGGCGATCGACGGCGCGGGGCTCTCCCGCTGCGACTTCTTCTATACGCCGCAGGGTCGCTGGATCATCAACGAGATCAACACGATGCCGGGCTTCACGCCGATCAGCATGTACCCGGCGCTGTGGGAGCGCAGCGGCATCAGCTATGCCCAGCTCGTCGATGAGCTCATCGAGCTGGCCCTCGAGCGCGGCGCCGGACTGCACTGACGGCCGCCTGCGGGACCCGGACGCGTCGCCGCGGTGATCCGGTCAGCCGACGCGCTGTGCGTCCTCCAGGTTGACGCAGCCGCCGCTCGCCTCGATCTGTGAGACCGCCGAGCCCAGGCCCATCATGACCACATCCGAGGAGACCTGGTCCTTGCCGAAGAGCACCTCCACAGCCGGGGTGCGTCCGTAGGTCTCGATGCGCCAGGCGGTGTCCTCGTCGCGGACCACCCAGTCCACGCCCCCTGCGCTCACGCACTGGTCCGTGGTGGGTCCCGGCGGTTCAATCCCGCAGCGCAGGACGGCCACCGACGGGTCGCCCCACACGGCGGTGGCCTGGGAGTCCGTGGGGCGCAGGGAGTGCCCGCCGAGCTCGTCCGGCATCGCGATCATCGCGCTCGCGCAGTTCGGATTCGCGGCATCGGGGGCGGCGGCGACCGTGGCGGTGCGCCCCGCGCAGCCGCTCACCGCCAGCGCCAGCGCTGCGGCCACCGCGGCGACGCGCCCGCCCGTGCCGCGAGGCGCAGAGCGCAGCAGAACCCGGGGGCGCCGGGGTGCTCGTGAGGGTGCCGGGCAGGGGCGGGGCAGGGACGCGGGGGTGTTCTCTGACGGGCGCACCCCGCCAGCCTAGCCGCGGGCCGTCGTCGGTCCACGCGGCGCAGGGCCCACCGCGGACCACCAGCGGGACCCACTCAGTCCAGTGACCTAGCATGGTGGCCGAAGAGACGTGCCCGCCGCGTGCGGAGCGCCCTCACCCCTCAAACCGCCTGTCCCACTCGCCCAGGAGATCACCCGTGAGCACCCGCCCCGAAGCCTCGACGCCGCGCCGCCGTCGTCGGGCACCCCGCGCCCTGCTCGTCATCGTAGGCATCCTGGCGCTGGGCCTCGTGGCCGCGGGTGCCGTCGTGGCCGTGTACGTCGGCGGCATTGCCCGCACGGTGGACAACGACATCCAGCGCTTCGATGAGAACGTCTTCGCCGACGAATCACTGCGCCCCCCGCTGGGTGGCCAGGGCTCTGGCACAACGCAGGGGGAGAGCGGCAGCGGTGAGGGCCAGGAGAACGGCAGCGGCGAAGGCTCCGGCGG
>JAUNTT010000219.1 GCA_030538555.1 Micrococcus sp. | reverse complement strand
ATCCCCGGCCACCCCGTGCTGTTGGGGCAACGGCACTGGGACGGCGTGCTGGCCGGGGCGTCGGGCGACAGCGGAGCGCGGTCCTACCTGCGGCGGGCCCGACCAGAGCTGGTGGAGTGTGGTGACCTCGCGAGTGGTCAGGACGTGGACGAGCCGGTGTGAGCGCTCCTCACCAGGACCGGCGCAGGAGGCCGATCGCCTGTTCCAGGTCCAGCCCTGCCTGGCGGGCGGTCTGCGCATAGCGCTCTGCCGCGGCTCGGCTCGGGAGATGCGGGGCCAGCTCGCCGCGCACGAGCGTGCCGCTGCGGCCCCGCGTCTCGACGTGTCCTTGCTCCTCGAGGTGACGGTAGGCCTTGGCCACGGTGTTCACGGCCACGCCGAGGTCGGCAGCGAGGTGACGGACGGTGGGGAGCTTCTCGCCAGGCACCAGGCTGCCCGACCGGACGCCCTGGACGATCTGCTCGACCACCTGCTCATAGACGGGGGTGGTGAGGCCGGGGTCGACCGTGAAGCGCATCAGGCCTCCTGCATCGGATTCGCGGCCAGTCTACGGTGGGGGCGGAGGTGTCGGCATGGGCCAGCGCGAGGAGCCGGAGCGGACCGAGGATGGCCGCCACATCATCGTCAACGGGCGACGGTGGCGCGCCAGCGACCCGCACATCCCCGACCCGCTGCGCAGCGAACTGGTCTCCGAGCTCATGCGTGCGCGCCGGGCGGTCAGAAGGGACGGCGACGCGGCGCGACACCTCGTGCAGGACGCCAAGGTGGCTCTCGGCGAGCGCGGCACCCCGTGGTGGGAGACCACCCCAGAATCCGATCTGAGCGAGCGGACGATGGCCGCCATCCGCACGATGCTGCGCCGCCGGGCCGAGGGCACGGTCTGTCCCAGCCAGATCGCGCGGATCGTGGACGGCCGTGGTTGGCGGGACCGGATGGACCAGGTCCGTGAGGTCGCCTGGGCGATGGAGGCGGAGGGCGTGATCGAGGTCAGGCAGAAGGGGGTGCGGGTGGACCGCGGCGCCAGGGGCCCTATCCGACTCGGCCGTGGAGGGGAGTTCCCGGACGCCTGAACCACCCTCGGTTCCCTACACTTCGATCATGCAGGCCGACGATGTCTTCGCCAGCCCCGAGTCCCTGGCTGAGGCGCTGGCCACCACGGGCTACCTCGCCGACGACGGCGTGGCGACCGTGGCCTGGCTGGCGCGTGCGCTGGAGCGTCCGCTGCTCCTCGAGGGGGAGCCGGGGACGGGCAAGACCGCGCTGGCCGAGGCACTGGGGGAGCTCCTGCAGCTCCCGGTCATCCGTCTCCAGTGCTACGAGGGCATCGAGGCCAGCCAGGCGCTCTACGACTGGGACTTCCCGCGCCAGATCCTGCACCTGCGCGCGGTGGAGGCGCTCGGGCGAGAGGGCGCGACCGAGGAGCTGGAGGCCGAGCTCTTCGACGAGCGGTTCCTGCAGGCCCGCCCGATCCTGCAGGCGCTGCAGCAGGCCCCCTGCATCCTGCTCATCGACGAGGTGGACCGCGCCGACGACGAGTTCGAGGCCTTCCTGCTGGAGGTGCTCTCGAGCTGGGCCGTCACCATTCCCGAGCTGGGCACGGTGCGGGCCCAGACACCCCCGATCACCGTGCTGACGTCCAACCGCACGCGCGAGCTGCACGACGCGCTCAAGCGTCGCTGCCTCTATCACTGGATCGATCACCCGGGCCTGGACCGGGAGCTGGCGATCGTGCGTGCCCGACTGCCCGAGGTCCCGGAGAGCCTTGCCCGCCAGCTCGTCG
>JAUNTT010000068.1 GCA_030538555.1 Micrococcus sp. | reverse complement strand
GGCCGAGGCCGGCTGGTTCGGCACCTGACCCGCACCGGGTCCGGCACCTGACCCCAACCCAAAGCCTTTCGGGTCGAATCTCGTTGCTTTGAGGCACTCAGAGCACCGAGATTCGATCCGAAAACTCCAGGGGTGGGGTCAGTGGGTGACGGGGGAGCTGGGGTCAGAGGGTGACGAGGCCGCGCGGGGTCTCGAAGCTGACCGAGAGCAGGCCCGGGGTGCCGGAGGGCGCGGAGAACTCCATGTCCAGATCGTCCACCTGCTGGTCCGGCTCATCCAGGCCCAGCCACGAGCGCACGCGCTCCTCGGAGCCGGCCAGGGTCACGGTGCGGATCTCCGCGTTCGGCTCGGCGGCCAGGGACGGGTGCAGCTGCTCGGTGCCGTCGTCCCAGCGGACGATGTAGGGCACCTGGGGATCGGCGAGCAGTCCCTTGATCCCGATCTGCTGCCAGGTCAGTTCCTGGCCGTCGGGGAACTTGCGATTGCCCGGCACGGACGAACGGCCGAGGCGCTCCTCGAACGGGGCGAGATCCGAGGTGGACACCACCCAGCCCATCCAGCCGCCGCCCTGCTCGGAGCGCTGGCGCACGGCCTGGCCGAAGGGGGCGTTGTGGGAGGCGGGGTGATCGAGGACTTCCACGATCTCGAGGTACTGGCCGTGACGCATCGGGAACAGCACGTTGCGGGTGCCGAAGCGCGGGTGCACGCCACCCTTGACGCGCTCGAGGCCCAGGGCATCAGCAATGCGCTCCACGGTGGAGTCCAGGCCCTCGGGCCCGGCGGCGTAGGACACATGGTCCAGGCGAAGAGTGCTCATGCCGGTCTGCCTCTCTGAAAACCCGGTCAGCAGCCTGGCCGGTGATCGTCACGTCTGCGACGCCGGAGGCCTCGCACGGTCAGGCTAACCCTGTGTGACTTAAGCGACGAAATCGATGAAGCGGCCTCTCTAGACTCGGCGGACGGCCCCGGCCCGCGCTGTCTCTGGCGCGCGCTGGGCACTGCCCGTCGAGGAGAGGTCAGCACCATGTCCGATGCCACCGAACAGGGATTCACCACCCGTCAGATCCACGCGGGACGCTCTGACATGCAGGCCCACGGAGCCACGGCCCTGCCCATCCTGCAGACCACCTCCTTCGACTTCCCCTCCGCCGAGGCCGCCGCGGACCGCTTCGCGCTGAAGAACCTGGATCCCATCTACACGCGCATCGGCAACCCCACCCAGGACGCGGTGGAGCAGAAGATCGCGAGTCTGGAGTCCGGCGTCGGGGCGCTACTGCTGGCCTCCGGCCAGTCCGCCACGACCTTCGCGATCCTCAACGTGGCCGGCGCCGGCAGCCACGTGGTGGTCTCGGCCTCGCTCTACGGCGGCACGCAGAATCTGTTCAAGCACACCCTGGCCAAGGTCGGGATCAGCGCGTCCTTCATCGCCGATCCGGACGACCTCGATGCCTGGACGGCCGCCGTGCGCCCGGAGACCGTCGCGTTCTTCGCCGAGTCTCTGGGCAATCCCCGCGGCGACGTCCTGGACATCGTCGGCGTCGCAGAGGTGGCCCACGCAGCCGGGGTGCCCCTGATCGTGGACAACACCTTGGCCACCCCCTACCTCGTGCGTCCGCTCGAGCACGGGGCCGACGTCGTCACCCACTCCGCCACGAAGTACCTCGGCGGTCATGCGGTGGCGATGGGCGGGGTCATCGTCGACGGCGGCCGCTTCGACTATGGCGCCGATCCCCAGCGCTTCCCGGGCTTCACCGAGCCGGATGAGTCCTACCACGGGCTGGTCTACGCCCGGGACCTGGGGGCCGACGGGGCCTTCGGGGTCAACCTGTCCTACATCCTCAAGGCGCGCGTGCAGCTGCTGCGCGACTACGGCTCCGCGATCTCCCCGTTCAACGCCTTCCTGATCAACCTGGGGATCGAGACCCTGTCCCTGCGGATGCGCCAGCACGTGGCCAACGCTCAGGCCGTCGCCGAGTTCCTCGAGACCCAGGAGGCCGTGGAGCGGGTGGTCTATCCGGGCCTGGCCTCCAGCCCGTGGCACCAGCGGGCCACGGAGCAGATGCCGCGCGGGGCCGGGGGCATCGTGTCCTTCGAGATTCGCGGGGGCGCGGCGGCTGGCGCTGCCTTCGCCGATGCGCTGACGCTGCACCACAACGTAGCCAACGTGGGCGATGTCCGCTCGCTCGTCATCCACCCCGCCTCCACCACGCACGCGCAGCTCACGCCGCAGGAGCAGGCATTGGCCGGTGTCACCCCGGGCCTCGTTCGGCTGTCGGTGGGGCTGGAAGACGCCGAGGACATCGTGGCCGACCTCGAGCGCGGTTTCGGGGCCGCGGAGGCCGCCGCGGCGGAGACGACGTCGGAGACCACGGAGGCAGCGCAGTGACCGCTCACGCTCCGTCCCGGGTGGTGCCCGTGGGGGCCCGCCACACGGCCGAGATCGGCGCCTACACCACGGAGACCGGCGGTCACCTGCCGGCGGTCACCCTGGCCAACGAGACCTGGGGGACCCTCAACGAGGATGCCTCCAACGCGGTGCTCGTCCTGCACGCCCTCACCGGTGACGCCCACGTCGCCTCGCACGCCGAGGATCCGAGCGCGGGCTGGTGGGAGGACCTCGTGGGTCCCGGCCGTGCCGTGGACACCGACCACTGGTTCGTGGTGGCGCCCAATATGCTGGGCGGCTGCTCCGGGTCCACGGGTCCCTCCTCCCTCGCTCCCGACGGCGACCCCTACGGCTCGCGCTTCCCGTTCGTCACCCTGCGCGATGCGGTCACCACCGAGGCCCGACTGGCCGATCAGCTCGGCATCCAGCGCTGGCACGCCGTGATTGGCGGCTCGATGGGTGGGGCGCGGGCGCTCGAGTGGGCGATCTCGCATCCGGAGCGCGTGGCCGGCGTCGGGGTGCTGGCCTCAACGGCCGCCTCGAGCGCGGAGCAGATCGCCTTCGCTCAGGTGCAGACGCAGGCCATCCGACTGGATCCGGACTTCGCCGGCGGCGACTACTACGGCGGTCCCGCGCCGGAGGCCGGGCTGGGCATCGCCCGGCGCCTGGCGCACATCACGTACCGGTCGGCCGCCGAGCTCGATATCCGTTTCGCCCGCAACCCGCAGGGCACGGAAGACCCGCTGGGCACCGTGGCCGGCCCCCGACAGGGGCGCTACCAGGTGGAGTCCTATCTGGATCACCAGGCGAACAAGCTCGTGCAGCGCTTCGACGCCAACAGCTATGTGGCCCTCACCGAGGCGCTGATGAGCCATGACGTGGCCCGCGATCGCGGGTCCCTGCCGGAGGCGCTCGCGCGGTTCACGGGCCGGGCGTTCGTGGTGGCCGTGGACTCCGACCGTCTCTACCTGCCCAGCGAATCGGAGCTGCTGGCCGAGCTGCTGCCGGGGCGGGTGCAGGTGCACACCATCGCCTCGCCGATCGGTCACGACGGCTTCCTCACCGAGTACGGTCAGGTCGCCGAGGCGCTGCGGGAGACGTTGGCGCTCTGAGGCTGCCTCCCAGCGCAGGGTTCAGGAATCCGCCGGGTCCGATCCGTGTGGCATGTCCGCGCCGAACAGGGGCTCCGGCGTCGGGCGTTTGGCGGTGATGCCGTCGCCGGAGGACACCCCGCGCAGGCGCCGCAGGACCCACGGCATCAGGTGCGTGCGCGCCCAGACCGCGTCCTCCGCCCGCGCCTGCCGCCACGTCCGCTCCGGCAGTGGGGCCGGGGTGAACGGGTCCAGGCCGTGCTCCACATTGAGGGTGTCCAAGACCATCGAGGCGATCGTGTGGTGGCCGGTGGGGGAGAAGTGCAGGCGATCCTCGGCCCACATCTCCGGGCGGGAGAGCACCTTGAGCGACCACATGTCCGGCACGAGCGCGTCATGGCGGGCCGCGATGGTGCGGACGTTCTCGTTGTAGATCGCCACCTTCCCGCGGATCCGACCCAGCACCGGGGTGTCCTTCACGTCGGTGGCGTTGAACAGCAGGATCGTGGCGCCCTGGCTCGCGAGCTCGCCGACGAGCGCATCGAGGCGCACGGCGACGTCGTCGGGATCCGCCCGGCGCAGGATGTCATTGCCGCCAGCGCAGACGCTGATGAGGTCCGGGTGCAGGGCGAGCGCCGGTTCGGCCTGGTCGGCCGCGATCTGGTCCAGCAGCTTCCCGCGCACCGCCAGATTGGCATAGGCGAACTCCTCATCACCCGCGGTCCGCGCGAGGACCTCGGCCACGCGATCCGCCCAGCCGCGGTGATAGCCGGGCCGCGAGTCATCCGGATCCCCGATGCCCTCCGTGAACGAATCGCCCAAGGCCACGTAGCGGCGCCACGGGTGCCGCTCGGCCCCACTGTGAACCCGCCCGTCATCCTGCCTCTCGTTCGAGCCGTCATCGTGTCCCTCATCGCGCGCCGCGTCCGGGATGAGAGTCGCGTCTATGGCTGTGCTGGTGTTCCGCTTCATGCACCCAGTCTGCCCCACCGCCCAGAACTCCTAAGGTGGAGGGCATGGAAACCCCTGAGTCTGTCTCCGAAACTGCCGCTGAGGCTGCCGCGCCCGAGTTCACCGTCCGCTGGTCCCATCCTCAGGGGGAGCGCACGGATCACCTGCTCGTCATCCTCCACGGCTTCGGCGCCAACGAGCACGACCTCTTCTCCCTGGCCGAGCACCTGCCGCCGCGGCTCACGGTGGCCAGCGTGCGCGCCCCCCTGACCCTGCAGCCGGGCTCCTTCGCGTGGTTCCCGCTCTCCCAGGACCCAGTGACCGGCGAGCTCGGCTCCGAGGCCGCCCAGGTGCGCGACGCCGTCGTGGATCTGCGCGCGTGGGTGCACGAGGTGCGCGGCGCGTTCAGCACGGTCAGTCTGCTCGGCTTCTCCCAGGGCATGGCGATGGCCACGTCCCTGCTGCGCCTGGATCCGGGCGACTACGCGTGCACCGTGGGGCTGTCCGGGTTCGTGGTGGATCCTCACGGCGACGAGGAGCTGATGACCCAGCTCTTCACCCGCGACGCCGAGGTCGCCGAGCTCAAGCCGAAGCTGTTCTGGGGCCGCGGCCAGGCCGACCCGATCATCTCCGAGCAGCGCGTCGAGGCCAGCCACGCATGGCTCAATGAGCACGTCGACCTGATGAAGGTGGTCTACGCGGGCCTCGAGCATTCCATTAGCCCGCAGGAGCTCGGCCACGTCGCCGAGTACCTCGACCACATGGTGCCGCGCGCCTGAATCCTCAGCGACCGGCCTCGATCACGAAGGACTCGCCAGCGAACTCGACGACGTCGCCATCGCGCAGCTGAGCCCCGCGCTGCTCGCGGACCTCGCCGTTGACGGTGACCTCGCCCGCCTCGATGACCTCACGGGCCATCGCGCCGTCCTCGACGAGGTTGGCGAGCTTGAGGGCCTGGCCGAGGCGGATGGTGTCGTCGCGCAGGGGCAGGGGCGCAGGAGAGTCGCTCATGCCGCCATTGTCCCCGGTAGGCTGGGCCCACGGAAACACTCACCCCCAAGAACTGGAGCTGATGCCCCCATGGCCGCCACCTCCCCGCTCGACTCCGTGATCTCCCTGGCCAAGCGCCGCGGCTTCGTCTTCCAGGCCGGTGAGATCTACGGCGGTTCGCGCTCGGCCTGGGACTACGGGCCGTTGGGTGCCGAGCTCAAGGAGAACATCAAGGCCGAATGGTGGAAGACGTTCGTGCGCTCCCGCGCGGACATGGTCGGGCTGGACTCCTCGATCATCCTGCCCCGCGATGTGTGGAAGGCCTCCGGGCACGTGGACACCTTCACGGATCCGCTCGTCGAGTGCACTCAGTGCCACAAGCGTCACCGCCAGGACCACCTCGAGGAGGCCTACCAGGCCAAGAAGGGGCGGCCGGCGTCGGGCATGGAAGAGATTGTGTGCCCGGACTGCGGCACCAAGGGCGGCTGGACCGAGCCGCAGCTGTTCTCCGGCCTGGTCAAGACGTTCCTCGGCCCCGTGGACAACGAGGAGGGGCTGCACTACCTGCGTCCCGAGACCGCGCAGGGCATCTTCGTGAACTTCCTCAACGTGCTGCAGACCTCGCGCAAGAAGCCGCCCTTCGGCATCGGGCAGGTGGGCAAGGCCTTCCGCAACGAGATCACCCCCGGCAATTTCATCTTCCGCACCCGCGAGTTCGAGCAGATGGAGATCGAGTACTTCGTGCCCCCGACCCAGGCGCAGCAGCACTTCGACGCGTGGGTCGAGGACTGCTGGAACTGGTTCGTGGACCTCGGCATCGACCCGGCAAACATGCGCCGCCTCGACGTGCCCGAGGAGGAGCGCGCCCACTACTCTGACGGCACCATCGACGTCGAGTACAACTTCGGCTTCGCCGGCGGCGACGGCTGGGGTGAGCTGATGGGCATCGCCAACCGCACCGACTACGACCTCTCGCAGCACACCGAGCACTCGGGCTCGAAGATGCAGTACTTCGACCAGGCCAACAACGAGCACTACACCCCGTACGTGATTGAGCCGTCCTTCGGTCTCACGCGCGCCATGATGGCCTTCCTCGTGGACGCCTATGAGGAGGACGAGGCCCCCAACACCAAGGGTGGTGTGGACGTGCGCACCGTGCTGCGCCTGGATCCCCGCCTCGCCCCCGTCAAGGCCGCCGTCCTCCCGCTGTCCAAGAAGGAGGAGCTCGCGCCGACCGCGCAGGCTCTTGCGGCGGAGCTGCGAGGCCTGTGGAACATCGACTATGACGACACCGGCGCGATCGGCCGCCGCTACCGCCGTCAGGACGAGATCGGCACCCCGTTCTGCATCACCGTGGACTTCGACACCCTCGAGGACCAGGCCGTGACCATCCGCGAGCGGGACACCATGGCCCAGGAACGCGTGGCCCTGTCCCAGGTCAAGACCTACCTGCTCGGGCGCCTCGTCAAGTGAGCGAGCTGCCGGCCCTGCCCGAGTCCGTGCGCCTGCGCCCGTGGCGTGAGGGCGATGACCTGGCGCTGCTCGAGGTGTGGGGCGACCCCGCCGATGTCCAGCAGCACCAGGACCGCGCCATGCTCGCCCCCGACGCCGAACTGCCCTGGCGCCGGGCGCTGGTGGCCGAGGAGGACGGCGTGGCCGTGGCGGCCGGCGTCGTGTTCTTCTCCCGCGTGCACCCGCAGCGGCTGTGGGTCTATGCGGAGATCGCTGACCCGGCGCGCGGACGCGGCATCGGCAGCGGGCTGCTGGCTGGCCTGCGGGAGCTGGCCGCGCAGGCTTACTCTGAGGGCCTGATCCCGACGACGGCGCTCAAGACGCGTTTCGCGTTCACCGAGGCGGGCACGGGGACCGAGCGGTTCCTCGTACGCCACGGCTTCACCCCGATCCAGCGTTCGCGGCGCGTGGCAGTGGCGCCCGGTGTGGTGGCGTTGCCGGATGTCCGCGATGACGAGCATCCCGATGGGGTGGTGCTGGAGGAGGCGGCCACCGGTTCGGTGGAGCTGACCCAGGCGGTGGTGGCCTTCTATCAGGCCACCCACGCATGGGATCCGGCGGCCATGACGGTGGGTGCCGCTCAGCAGCTGCTGCTCGGTCCCGAGACCGGAGCCTCGGGTGCCGTGGTGCTGCGGGACAAGCCGAAGGCCGAGGGTGGGGTGCTGCGCGCGTTTGCCGTGTCCTACACGGCCGAGCGTCAGGACGATCCGGCCGACGTGCTGATCGGGTGGGACCCGGAGCTGCCGGAGAGCGACGCGCAGCAAGCGGTGGCCGATCTGCTGGCGCTGCTGGTGGCGCAGTACCCCGTGCAGGTGGAGGTGGATGAGGCCATGGGCGCGCTCGAGCCGATCATCGATGCGCTGCTGGCCTCGAACGCTGCCCGGACGCTCGTGGATACCCGCATCTTCGCCGACGATGCGGACGAGGGCTGAGCGGCATGGGCGCGGACAAGCTGTTCACCCCGGAGCCGGCGCTGTGGTCCGGGACGTGCGCGTTCCGCCTCATGCCGGATCACGAGCTGAACCCCCTGCCTTCCACCGCGGCGACCACGATGGTGGCCGAGGGCGTGGCGTGGACGCTGGCCTATGTGTGGCTGCATCCCGACGATGGGGTGCAAGAGGGTCATTTACTGGTCGGTGGGCCCGCCGAGGACGGCTCCGTGAGCGCGGCCTGGGTGGACTCCTGGCACCAGAAGGACGAAATCGCCTCGCTGCACGGCACCAACCGTTGCCCTGATGCCGGCGACGGCGTCATCACCCTGGAGATGGAGTACTCCGGCTGGGGCTGGCGTATCGAGGTGGAGCGCGCCGAGCAGGTGCTGCGGATGCGCATGGACAATGTGATCCCGGCGGGTGTGGAGGGTGCCGAGCCCGGTCCGTACCGCGTCATGGACGCCACATGGGAGCCCTCGCGCCGCTGACGCCCGCCAGCTCCCCGCATCCTGCCCCCGCTCCCTCCCGCCCTGCCCGCTCCCTCCTGGGTTTTCGGGTCGAATCTCGGTGCTATGAGGACTCCAGAACACCGAGAAATGACCCGACAACTCTGGGTTTGGGGGCGATCGGGTGGGGCGATCGACTGGCAGCGACGAAGCGGACAGTGCTCAGGCTGACCAGCCGAGCAGCCGCCAAGCCTCAGCCCACCCGCGGAAGAGCTTGGCGTTGAACTCGGTGCGCAACTGGTTCGGGTTGGCGATCAGCACCCAATCGGCTTCCTGCACCGCCTCGTCCGCGGCGAGCTTCTCAGCGACCTCCTCCGCTGAGCCGGCATAGGTGGGGCCGGAGACCGCGCGGGCGCCGTCGAGCACCCCGGAGGACTCCCGGCTGACCCGCTCATGGCCAAAGTAGGCCTCATCCTCGGCGTCCTGAATCACGTACACGGACCGGGTCACGGCGGTCTGGGCGGGACCGGTGGCGCCGAGACTCGAGGTGCCGTCGTCGTTGCCGGCTGCCGTGTAGGCCTCCCGATAGCGCCGCAACTGATCCGCCTGCTGAACGTGGAAGGGGCGGCCGTCATCCTGGAGCAGCAGCGTGGAGGAGACCAGGTTGTACCCGGCAGTCCCGGCGGTGATCGCCGTCGGCGTGGTGCCGGCACCCCACCAGATCCGCTGGGCGAGGGTGGGGGAGTGCGGCTCGATGCGCAGCGGCTGGCTGCTGTGTGCCCAACCGGAGGAGAGGTCCGGGGTGGCCAGCCCGGCGCCGGAGATGCCCTCCATGAAGCGCCGACCGCGCTCCCACGCCAGACCGGACCAGCTCTGGCCCTCGGCGAGCTCGTAGCCGAACTGCGCCTGGCCGTCCTTCGCCGCCTCTGGTGAACCGCGGGAGATGCCGAGCTGCAGGCGTCCGCCCGAAAGCAGGTCTGTGGTGGCTGCGGCTTCGGCCATGGCCAACGGGTTCTCGTAGCGCAGGTCGATCACGCCCGTGCCGAGGTGGATGCGCTCGGTTCGCGCCGCCATTGCCGCGAGCAGCGGGAAGGCGGAGGAGAACATCTGCTGGAAGTGGTGGATGCGAATCCACGCCCCGTCCAGGCCCACGGCCTCGGCGTCCACGGCCATCTGCACGACGTCGTCCAGCGCGGCTTTCGCGTCCGGCTCGGCGCGGTGCCCGTCGACGGAGCGGCGGTGGATCCAGTGCCCGAAGTTCAGGAATCCCAGGTGCTTGGCGCTCATGGTCATGGTTAGCGCTGGCGGTGGCCAGGACATTCCCGCGCCCCGCCCGTGTACTTCCCAACCCGGACATTCCCCAGCCGCCCCTGGGTTTTCGGGTCACGGCTCGGCGGTATGGCCCCCGCCGAGCGCCGCGGCGGGGCCCGCACACCCGGGTGGGGCGGGGGGGGGGCGGGGGGCGGTGGCGGGCGGCGCCGGGGGGTAGGTAGACTGGGCTACCTATAACGCACAAGGAGGCTCACCATGGGCTTGGCACGAGACCGACTGCTCACCGCCGCTGCGACGGCGTTCTACGACAACGGGGTCCACGCCACCGGCATCGACGCGATCACCGCCGCGGCTGGCGTCGCCAAGAAGAGCCTCTACAACAACTTCACGTCCAAGGCTGAACTGGTCCACGCCTACATCGACGCTCGCCACGAGGCGTGGCTCCGCCTGCACGAGGCGTGCTCAGCGCAGGCACAGACCCCGGCCGACCGTGTGCTCGCCGTCTTTGATGCCTACATTGAGCACGCCAAGGACGCCCACGGCAACGGGTTTCGCGGGTGCGGGCTGCTCAACGCGGCGGCCGAATTCCCCGCCGGGGCGCCTGAGCGCGTCGCCGTGCGTCGCCACAAGGAACAGGTGGAGGCGATGCTGGCCGAAGCCCTCGCGGAGCTCGCCGATGCCGAGGCTGCGCGCGCCGGGGCCGAGCATCTCAGCTTCCTCCTCGAAGGCGCCGTCGCCCGCGCCGGACTCGAGGGCACGCCAGGCCGCCTCGAGCGAGCACGGACTGTGGCGGCGTCGATCGTAGCCGACCTGTGAGCCGCGGGACCCTCGCCGGGTCAGCGGCCGTCCTCGTCACAGCCGTGCTGTGGGGCACCACCGGCACCGCTGCCACTTTCGCACCCCAGGTGGGACCCCTGGCCATGGGAGCGGCAGCGCTGGGCATCGGCGGACTTCTTCAGGCAGCGATCGCCGTCCCGCACCTGCGCCGTGAGTGGGCGGCGCTGACCTCGCAGCGGGGCATCGTGCTCGCCGGAGCACTGGGTGTGGCGATCTATCCCTTGGCGTTCTACAGCTCCATGCATCTGGCGGGGGTCGCCGTCGGGACGGTCGTTTCCCTCGGATCGGCGCCGATCGTCTCGGGGATCCTGGAGTGGATCGTGGAGCGGAAGAGAGCCAGCGCCTGGTGGATGGCGGCGGCGGGCGTGGGCCTGACCGGCAGTGCGGTGCTGTGTGTAGCGAAGATTCAGCACGCCCCCGCCGACTCTGGCGCCACCGCGGCCGGCGTCGTCGTGGGACTGCTGGCCGGAGCCACCTATGCCCTGTACTCGTGGGCCGCGCACCGCCTCATGGGCAGCGGTGTCTCGCGTTCCGCGTCCATGGGTGCGGTCTTCGGCCTCGGCGGCGCGGCGCTGATTCCCGTGCTGGCCATCACGGGCGCTCCGCTGCTCGCGGGGGCACAGAATCTGGCGGTCGCCGCCTACATGGCGTTGGTGCCCATGTTCCTCGGGTATGTGCTCTTCGGATTCGGTCTGACGCGCGTGTCGGCCAGCACGGCGACGACCATCACTCTCGTCGAGCCGGCGGTGGCCACCGTGCTCGCGCTCGTCATCGTGGGAGAGCGCCTGTCCTTGCTCGGCTGGCTCGGTCTCGCCACGATCGGACTCTCCCTCGTCCTTCTCGCCGTCGCACCGGCGGCACACGAACCCACTCGTGAGTCGCTGCTGCAGGGGCCAGCGCGGGCACGACGACGCCGGCCCGGTAGCGCGCCACTGTGACGTCCGGGGGTGGGTTCGGTCCATGTCTCGAACAGCTAGGCAGAGTGATGCCCCTCACATACACTGACACCAGACTCAGCTGCGGACTCCCGATCATCGGCGTCGGAGCCGTGCGGGGCGTGAGCGAAGGGCGGGGCCATGACGGAGCGGGCGGTGCAGGAGAAGGAGCAGGCGAAGGTTCCGGGCCGTGACCGGCGTCGTCGGTGGCGGGCTGGGGCAGGTGCGCTCGGCGCGGCGCTGCTGCTCACCGGATGCGCGAACTCGGCCGCGAGCGACGTGGCGCCCGAGGAAACCGTCATCACTCAGACCGTGCCACACAAGGACACCGGGGCGATGTGCGGCGGTGTCACCGCTGCGCGCCCCATCTACCAGCTGCAGTTGCTGATCCGCAATGACACCGATCAGCCGTGGCCGATCAACGAGGTGGAGGTCCAGCGGCAGGAGAATGTGTCGCTCGCCTACGGGGTCATCCCGACCGTCGGCCACGTACCCGCGGACCTCGAAACGGTCGAGGGCAGCTATCTCTCCGGCGGTCTCGCGACGGGCGACCTGGCGGCCTCGGTGGCCGACGCCGTCGACGGTGAGGTCCCTGCTCACGGCGTGGCCCGGGTTCTGGTGCGCGGGACCGTGCAGGACAACGCGCAGCTCAGCGGCTTCTCCGGCGTCAGGGTGACCTATACGGACGCCACGGGCACGGAGCAGAGCCTGCAGCACGAGGGCGTGGTGTGGGCGGCGAGCACCGATATGTCCGAGGACTCGTGCGTGGCCCCGCCCGCCACGATCGACTGACCCCACACTCTGACTTTTCGGATCACGTCTCGGTGTTCTGAGCGCTCAGAACACCGAGACGTGATCCGAAAGTGCAGCGAGTGGGGGCGCTCAGGCCTGCGCGCTCGGCACAGGGGCGCCCGGCCGGTTGGCCCGGGTGAGCAGCTCGCTCTGCGACGCACGGGTGGCGTCGGTCCGGCGTCGGGCGCGTGACCGAGTCCACCACGAGCGCATGCTGGACACCCGCGCGTCGGACACCTCCCCGTGCATCCGCTCGGCGAACCACCGGAACTCCATCCGCTTCAACCCGGCGAGCACCAGCACAATCACCAGCGCCGACACCACGAATGCCGTGATGAACTCACCGGGCAGCACACCAGCCGCGTTCCAGAAGAAGTGCAGACCCCAGCCCAGGGCAATCGTGGCGATGCCCGCGATCCAGCGGCGCAGCAGGCCGCGCTCCCACAGCAGGAGGCCGATGCCCAGGCCCACGCATGCGCTCCAGAACCAGTGCATGACGAGACCGGTGATGCCGCGGGCCACCACCATCATGGTCACGCCCGCCATGTCGGAATCCGCATGGGTCAAGGCGGTGGTTAGCCCGTAGTGCAGGTTCTCCACGACGGCGAACCCGAGCCCGGCGGCGGCACCCACGTAGAACAGCTGCGCGGGACGGTCCAGCGAGCGGGAGAACAGCACCACGGTGGCCAGGATGGCGGCGGCCTTGAGCGGCTCCTCGTTGCCGGCACCCGCGAAGGACGCCGCGAAGTTCTCCGCGAATTCGACGCCAAAGCGCTGCTGAATCCAGGAGATGGCGGGGCCATTGGCCAGCAGCCCGACGCCGACGGCAATCGTCGCAGTCAGCAGGAACGCGATCGTCATGGGCCACCACCGCCGAGCGCGGAACCGGTCCTGGGTCAACACCAGCGCCAGCCAGATGGCGGCGGCCAGCACCATGCCGAGCACAAGCCAGGCCAGGGCGGCGGGCTCCAGCCGGGCCACGGTGTCCGACGTGGTGGTGATGAACATCAGGGCTCCGCCCACGGCGATGAGCGCAAAGAGAATGGCGGTCAGGATGCGCATGCGTCCCCCTCCTCAGAGATGGTCACCGTCGCGGCGAGTTCGCGGGCACTGGCGGGGGTGTCGTCCTCATCGTCCTTGGCGACGACGTTCTCCACCATCACCAGTTCCTGGTCGGGCTCGAGCCCGGTGGTGCCCTGGGTGGGGATGTCCACGAAGGTTGCGGCGATGGTGAAGCGGCTGGATGCGGTATCACGGTCGATCACTTCGGCGTCCCACCACGTGCGACCCTCGTACTCGAAGCTGTCCTTGACGGTGACGTCGCCGCGATCGCGCAGAATGCGGGCGAGGGATTCGTCGTCGGGAAGCGTGGTCTGGGCGAGCTGGTCATTGACCGTCATGGTCAGGGTCCGGTCACCCACCGAGATCGACTTCGACAGCGGCGTGGACTGGTGCTGTGGCTCGTAGTCCTCGTCCACACGCCACACGGCGCACACATGGTCGGAGCCCAGGGCCGTCACGGTCCCGGCAGTGCGGGCGGGCAGGGGATCGGCGGGCGCCACGGAGGACAGGGACAGACTGAGGGCGGCGGGGACGATCAGGCAGAGCAGGGCGGCCAGCAGCAGACGCTTCACGGGCAGGCGTCGCACGTCGGCGGCCCGGGCGGCCCGCGGGCGCGCGGGATCAGGGCTGGTGGGGGTGGGGGAGTCCATGACGTCCACGGTATCGGCAGCTGTATCTGGACTATGCGCTGCCGTCATGTTCAGTGAGAGACGCTGGTCACAGCCCCCACACGCGTCACTTTCGGATCACGTCTCGGCGTTCTGAGCGCTCAGAACGCCGAGAAGTGATCCGAAA
>JAUNTT010000067.1 GCA_030538555.1 Micrococcus sp. | reverse complement strand
TGGGTTTTCGGGTCGAATCTCGTCGCTATGATCACTCCAAAGCGACCAGATTCGACCCCAAAACCCTTGAGGTGGGCCGCTGATGTGATGAGGAGACGCACATGGGTGGTCTGATGGCCCTGTTGGACGACGTCGCGGCGCTGGCCCGGATGGCCGCCGCGAATCTCGACGACGTGGCGGTGGGTGCCGGTCGCGCCAGCGCGAAGGCCGCCGGTGTGGTGATCGACGACGCCGCCGTCACCCCGCAGTACGTCACCGGCGTGCAGCCCAGCCGCGAGCTGCCGATGATCTGGCGGATCGCGAAGGGATCGCTGCGCAACAAGCTGCTCTTCATCCTGCCCGCCCTGCTGGTCCTGAACTGGCTGGCCCCCTGGACCCTGCCGTGGTTGCTGTTGGCCGGCGGCACCTACCTCGCCTACGAGGGTGCCCACAAGGTGTGGGGCAAGATCTTCGGACACGGCTCCGCGGAAAAGACGCCGGCCGTGAAGCAGGGCCCCGAGGCCGAGGACAAGGTGGTCCGTGGGGCCATCACCACCGACTTCATCCTGTCCTGCGAGATCATGGTCATCGCCATGAACGAGGTGGCCGGCGAGGGGTTCTGGGTCAAGGCCGCGATCCTGGCCGTGGTGGCCGTGGTCATCACGGTGGCCGTCTACGGGGCCGTGGCGCTGATCGTGAAGATGGACGACATGGGCCTGCACCTGCACACCACCGGACGCAGCGCCGGCGTGCGCCGCCTCGGCGAGATGCTCGTGGCCGCGATGCCCTACGTGCTGCGGACCATCACCCTGATCGGCACCATTGCGATGCTCTGGGTGGGTGGCCACATCATCATCGTCGAGCTCGACGCCCTGGGCTGGCACGCGCCCTACGGTCTACTCCACACCATCACCGACCCCGTGGTGGCGGCCGCCGGCTCGGTGGTCGGGTGGATCGTGGACACCGCCGCCTCGGCCGTGTTCGGACTGATCTGGGGATCGCTCGTGCTGGCCGTGGTGGTGGGCGTGGCCAAGGCTCGCGGCAAGGACGCCTTCGCGCACTGAGCGCTCCGCATAACTCGGGCACGCAGATGACCCACTCAATCCCGTGTGGGGCCCTTGAGTGGGTCATCTGCGTGCCCGATCTTCGCGGACCATGGGGGTGGCGGGGAGGCCGCGGGTGGCGCGGCAGCGCGAGCGGGGTCCGTGCGAGCACCCCGGCAGGTCAGGACGCGTTGAGGAACGTGCGCAGCGCCGTGACAAAGGCCTCGGGCTGGTCCGCGTGCACCCAGTGTCCGGCTCCGCGCAGCGTGACCCGCATGACTTTGGGGAAGAGCGCCTTCATGGTCGGCACGTCCTCGTCCTGGATGTAGGACGAGTTCGCGCCACCCAGCCACAGCACGGGACGCTCGAAGGTGCGCTGCGGATCGTCCTCCACCACGGGATCGGGGAAACCGCCGATCTCCTCGAGGTTCTCCCGCAGCATCTGCACATTGGGCTGCCACGCGAAGTGGCCCTTCTCGCGGCGCAAGTTCTGCAGCAGGAAGCCGCGGACGCGCTCGTCATCCACGTCGCGCGCCATCACGGCATCGGCCTCGGCGCGGGTGCTGAGCGCGGACAGATCCATGGCCAGCATGGTGCCCAGCAGATGCTCGAACTCGCCCGTGGCCGAGGGTGAGACGCGCGGGGCGATGTCCACCACCACGAGCCGCTCGATCAGCTCGGGGTGACGCAGGGCCAGCGCCATGGCCACCTTGCCGCCCATCGAGTGCCCGATCAGGTGCACCGGCCCGGCGTCCGCGAGGCCCGCGCGCAGGTGTGCGGCGACCTCATCGGCCAGGCGCTGATAGTCCACGCCCGTGGTCCACTCGGACTGACCGTGATCCGGCAGGTCGATCATCTCCACCGTGAACTCATCCGTGAGGGCCTGAGCCACTCCGGAGAAGTTGCGCCCGCGCCCCATCAGTCCGTGCAGGAAGGCGATGCGGCGGGGCTGGTCCCCCACACGCGTGGCGGCCAGGCGCGGGGCCGACGTGCCGGAATCATCCGGGGTGCCGGAAGCTCCCGGGGCGCCGGCGGTGTCTACGGCACCGCCAGTGCCGGCGGCACCGGGGGTGTCCGCGGTGGGGTGATCCGAGGAGGCGGGAGGGACGCTCATTGTCCCCACCCTAGTCTCCGCGGGACTCGCTGACCGGGCGGCCGTCCCCGCCGATGTCGAACTGCGGCTTGCGGCCGAAGTAGAAGAAGCCGGAGAGCAGGGCCGCGGCCAGCAGCACGATCATGATGATCAGCAGCGGATAGGGCCCGAACTGGATCAGCAGCGGGATCGAGGCTGCCGTGACCAGACCGCCGCCGAAGAACGGCTCGAACACGAGCTGCTTGTAGCCGAAGCCCTGGTAGGCGGGGCTCTGGCCCTTCGGATCGGCCATGCGCAGCAGCATCAGGCCGGTGGCGGTGACGCCCTGGGACTGGCCGAAGTCCGCGATGCCACGCTCGAACCAGAAGGTCCGGATGAAGCGCGGGGCGAAGACCAACAGCACCACCACGTTCCACACGATGCCCATCAGCGCGAGAATCGCAAACGGGGCGATGTTGTCCGCCACGGCGCTCAGCGAGAGCGTGGCCAGCGCGGCGATGATCAGAATGTCCAGGGCGAGACCCTGGATGCGCTCCATGACACCGCGGTCGATGATGCCGATCGTGTCGAAGCGGTCGATGATCACCTGGATCGCCACACCGCCGAGCATGGCCAGCGGAAAGAGCGGGACGTAGGCGAAGATCTCCACGCGATCCGCCCACACCGCTTGCTCGAGCCAGCGCAGCCCGGAGAGCAGCAGCTGGCCCAGGATGATGGCCAGGCCCACGATGCCGACGTGAATGGTCAGCGTCTCCACGGAGGCGTCACGGAAGGTGAGCCGACCGGCGTCGGGCTTGTCCTTGCCGGCGTAGATGCCGCGGGCATCCCACGGATCCACCTCGGCCTTGGCGTCCAGGGTGGCGGAGCGGCCGGTGCGCGCGGCCCAGTTGACGAGGATGACGCCGATGATCACGCCGGAGACCATGCCGACGGTGGCCATGGTCAGGGCGAGGTCGCCGCCCTCGGCGAAGCCCAGCTCCGTCATCACGGGCGCCATGCCCGCGGCGGTGCCGTGCCCGCCCTCGAAGCCGATCTCCAGCAGGGCGCCGAACTCCGGCCCGACGCCGAACAGCGGGCCGAGCAGCAGCACCACCAGCAGGATGCCGATCACGTATTGGCCGGAGGCGAAGGTGACGCCGAGGGAGAGCTGCGGTCCGAGCAGGCGCACGGCGGACTTCGGCGACGGGATGCGGGAACCCAGGAAGAGCGTCGCGAAGACGACGCTGATCAGCAGGCCCGGCAGCGAGGACCAGACACCCATGATGTCCTCGCCGAACAGCCCGCCCGCGGCGAGGCCTTCATTGCCGAAGGCTCCGGCGATGCGGCCGAGCACCTCGGGCCCGAGGATGAGCGCGAGCAGTCCTGCGATGAGCGAGACGGGCAGGAAGAGCTTCTGGGTGAGTGACCACGAGGCCCTCAGCCAGGCTCCGATGAGGGCGAGCACGCCCAGCAACAGCAGGGCCAGTCCGACTCCGGCGGCGGTCATGATCGCTCCTCGCTTCTCATGGCGGTGGTCCTCGGTGGTGTCTCCAGTGTGCCCGTGGCGGGGCTATTCGGTCACGAGCCCTTCGTCGAGCAGCCACTCCCAGGCCACGGTGGCGGGTTCCTGGCCGTCCACGTCCACGCGCTGATTCAGGGCGGCCATCGTGTCATTGTCGAGCCGGCTGGTGAGCTCATCGACGATCGTCGCGATCTCCGGGTGCTCGTCGAGGGCCTGCTGCCCGACGACGCCGGAGAGGTTGTAGCGCGGGAAGTACGGTAGCGGGTCCTCCAGCGTGGCCAGGTTCAGTGCCGGGATGCGACCGTCGGTGGCGAAGGCCTCGCCGAAGGTGCACTCCCCGTTGGCCACTGCCTGGTAGATCGCGCCGATGTCGAGGATGCGCAGTCGCGCGTCGGGAACGTCGGGAATGCTGTAGGCCTCGAGCATGGGCCGGAAGCCGTCGCTGCGGGCGAGGAACTCGGCGTCGACGCAGAAGCTGACCTCCGCCTGGTCCAGATCCGCGATGTCCGCGAGTGACTCGACGCCGAGCTCGGCGGCTCGATCCTCGGTCAGGACGAAGGCGTAGGTGTTGTCGAGCTCGGCCGGGGGCAGCCATTCCAGCCCGTTGTCCCGGTCGATGTCTCGCACGGCCTCCCACTGCTGCGTGGCATCCGGGATGGGATCGGTCTGGCCCATGTAGGTGATCCACGCCGTGCCCGTGTACTCCCATTGGAAGTCGATGATCCCCTCGAGCAGCGCTTGCCGCGTCGAGGAGGAACCGGGGATGTTGGTGAGGTCCTCGGCGTCCGCGCCCGCGGAGTTGAGCAGGATGACCATCATCGTGCCGAGGATGACCTGTTCGGTGAAGTTCTTCGACCCGACGGCGACGTCGGCGCCCTCGAGGTCGACGCCGGCCAGCGGTCCGGCGATGGTGCCGGAGGGGACGTAGCCGCCCGCCGTGCCGAGCCCGCACGAGCTCAGGACCAAGGCACCCGCGGCGGCACCGGCGGCCGCCGCCAGACGCACACGCGGCCCGCGAGGATACCGGCGGCGGGGCTGCGGACGGCTCGTGCGATCGGTCATCATGCGATCCCCCTCGGTGCGGCGAGCAGCTCGATGACGCGGCCGGTCCACTCCACCAACAGGGCCAGGCAGGCGACCAGCAGGGCGCCGGAGACGAGGATCGGATAGCGGAAGAGCACGATGCCGGTCTGGATGAGCAGACCCAGCCCGCCAGCGTCGATGAAGGTGGCGAACGCGCCAGCACCCACCAGCAGGACGAGCGCGGTGCGCACCCCGGTCATGATGACCGGCAGGGCCAGCGGCAGCTCCACGCGGAACAGCGTCTGCATCCCGGACATGCCCATCCCACGGGCCGCCTCCACCACGGTGGGATCCACGGCGCGCAGTCCCGTGATGGTGTTGGCGAGCACGGGCAGGAAGGCGTAGAGGGCCAACGCCAGCACCGCCACCCAGAAGCCGAACCCCAGGGCGAGCGCCAGGAGCACGAGCACGCCGATCACCGGCGCCGCCTGCCCCGCATTGGCCACACCCATGACGGCGGGCGCGGCCCGGCGCACGCCGCGCCGGCTCAGCAGGATGCCCAGGGGCACGGCGGTGCCGACGACGACGATCGTGCAGACGAGCACGAGGCGCAGGTGCTCGCCGGTCAGGCTCAGCACGGTCGACCACGTCAGGGTGCGGGCCTCGATGTCATCGAGGGTCGCGGTGTTGAGCCAGATGCTCCAGCCGATGAGAATGGCCGCCACGAGCAGGGGCAGGCCGATCAGCAACAGCCGATCCTCGCCCGTGGTCGCACGGAAGCGGGCGATCATGGCTGCCGCCCGGTCTGCTGGTCCGCGGGGTCCTGCCGCCCCGTCTGCGCGTCGATCTCGGCCAGCTCCGCGGCGCGGGCCTCGGCCCGCCACGCGGTGGTGTGCTCGGTGATCGTGTCATAGGGCAGCACCCCGATGAAGGTCCCCTGACGGGTGACCATGGCGCCGGAGTGGCTCGAGATGAGCACCGCCTCGAGCGCGTTGTTCAGGGTGGAGCGGTGGTCCACCACGGACTGGGCCCGCACGCGCGGTTCCAGCACGCGGTCTCCGCGCAGGGAGCGCAGGAACACCCAGTCCAGCGGCCGTCCCCGCTGGTCCAGGATCACGACGGCGTCGTGCCCGGCGGCCGTGACGCGGCGGTGCACCGCCTCCACGGACTCCCCGACGCGGCACGTCGGCACGGTGGACAGTTCGAGGTCGCCGACCCGGACGAGGCTGAGCCGCTTGAGCATCGCGCCCGAGCCCACAAAGTCGGCGACGAAGTCATTGGCCGGCGCGGTGAGGATCTCCTCGGGGGTGCCGTACTGGGCGATGTGCGCCCCGGGTTCGAGCACGAGGATGCGGTCGCCGAGCTTGAGCGCCTCGTCGATGTCATGCGTGACCATGACAATGGTCTTGTGCAGGCGTTCCTGGATGTCCAGCATCTCGTCCTGCAGTCGCTGGCGCGTCACGGGATCCACGGCGCCGAAGGGTTCATCCATGAGCAGCACCGGCGGATCGGCGGCCAGCCCGCGAGCCACGCCGACGCGCTGCTGCTGACCGCCGGAGAGCTCGCGGGGGTACCGGTCTCGGTAGACGGCGGGGTCGAGGCCCACCATGTCCAGCAGCTCGTCCACGCGGGTCTTGATGCGCCCGGACTTCCACTTCAACAGGCCGGGCACCAGCCCGATGTTCTGGGCCACGCTCATGTGCGGCATCATGCCGCCGCCCTGAATGACGTAGCCGATGCGGCGGCGCAGCTCGGTGGGGTTCGCGTGGGTGATGTCCTCGCCGCCCATCATGATCCGGCCGGAGGTGGGCTCGATGAGCCGGTTGATCATCTTCAACGACGTCGTCTTGCCGCAGCCCGAGGGGCCGACGAACATGACGGTCTCCCCGGCGGGGATGACCAGGTCGAGGGCGTCGACGGCCGGCGTCGTCTGCCCCGGGTAGGTCTTGGTGAGGCCCTCGAGCCGGATCTCGGCCCCGGTGTGGGAGGCGGAGGTGGTGCTGCTCATGCGGTGATCCCCTTCGAGGTGGTCAGCCGACCCAGCAGGACGAGCAGAGCGTCCAGGATCAAGGCGACGATGATGATGCCGAGCGTGCCCACGAGGGCGTAGTTCATGGCGTTGGCCCCGCCCACGGTGGACAGGCCAGTGAAGATGTAGGCGCCGAGACCCGGGCCCAGCACATAGGCGGCGATCGCGGCGACACCCATGGACATCTGGGCGGCGACCCGAATGCCGGTGAGGATGACGGGCCAGGCCAACGGCAGGCTCACGCGGAAGAACAGGCCGGCCGAGCCAATGCCGAGCCCGCGCGCGGCCTCGAGGGTGGCGGCGTCCACGCCCCGCAGCCCGACCACGGTGTTGCGCAGGATCGGCAGCACCGCGTAGAAGACGACGACGGCGACCGCCGGGACGGTGCCGATGCCCACAATCGGGATCAGCAGGCCGATCAGCGCGAAGGACGGAATGGTGAGCCCGACGGCGGAAACGGCGTTGGCGACGGGCGTCAGGGCCCGGACCCGGGTCACCAGCACGGCCAGCGCGACCGCCACGACGGTGGCGATGATCAGCGACTGCACCACGAGGGAGCCATGCTGATAAGACCGGAACAGGACGTCCGGCCATCGGCTGGCAAGAAATTCGAGCACGGGACTCCCCCTCGGTGAGCGATTCCTCCACTGTAACGGCCTTGAGCGTGGCGTAAGTCACAGCCGGAGGGTTCGTGCCCCGTTTCTTCCGGGCGCGGCTCAGCTCAGCGGCGGGCGCGCTCCCGCCGCACGCGGGCGGGCAGATTGACCTCGTCGGTCATCTGCTCGAGGGTGCGTCCCTTGGTCTCGGCCACGAACTTCAGCACGAAGAAGAAGGACAGCACGGCCATCGAGGCGTAGAGGCCGTAGGCGAAGGTCAGGCCGATGTCGGCCAGGCCGGGGAACGTCGTCGAGACCACGAAGTTAGCACCCCACTGGGCGGCGGCGGCCACGGCGAGCGCGCCGGCGCGGATCCGGTTGGGGAACATCTCGCCGAGCAACACCCAGGTCAGCGGACCCCAGGTGGCGCCGAAGAACACGACGAAGGCGTTCGCGGCGACCAGGGCCACGGTGGACCACGGGGCGCCGAGGGCCACGCTGGTGGTGCCATCGGCGGCTGTGACGGGCTCGGCGAAGGAGAAGGCCAGGGCCATGACGCCCAGGGACACGGCCATGCCGGCGGAGCCCGCGAGCAGCATGGGGCGGCGGCCCACCTTGTCCACGAGCAGGATGGCCACGATGGTCACGAGGATGTTGGTGACCGAGGTGATCACGGTGACGGTGAGCGCATTGGACTCGTCGAAGCCGACCGAGCGCCACAGCGTGGTGGAGTAGTAGAAGATCACGTTGATGCCCACGGCCTGCTGGAAGACCGAGAGCAGGATGCCGGTCCACACGATCGGCTTGAGCCCGAGCATGCGCCCGCGCAGATCGGCCAGCGACTCGCGCTTCTCCGAGACGAGCGACTCGCGGATCTGCTCGATCACCAGGTTGACCCGGTCCACGCCGGTGAAGTCGTGCAGGACCTGGGCGGCGTCGTCGAGCTTGCCGCGGGCCACGAGGAAGCGCGGGGACTCGGGCAGGCGCATCGCGAAGAGGCCGTAGACCACGGCGGGCACGGCCTCGGCGAGGAACATCCAGCGCCACGCCTCGAGACCGAACCAGAACGGCTCGGCCGCACCGCCGGCGAGGTTGGCGAACATCGCGTCCGAGAGCAGGGCGACGAAGATGCCGAGCACAATCGCCATCTGCTGCAGCGAGCCGAGCCGGCCCCGCACGTGCGCCGGACTGACCTCGGCGATGTACGCCGGGGCGATCACGGAGGCCGCGCCCACGCCCAGGCCGCCGATGATGCGCCACGCGATGAGGTCCCAGACCCCGAAGGCCAGGCCGGAGCCGAGCGCGGAGACGAGGAAGAGCACCGCGGCCACGAGCATGACGGGCACGCGACCCCAGCGGTTGGCGAGCGGGCCGGCGAACCAGGCGCCCGCGGCACAGCCGAGCAGGGCCGAGGAGACCGCGAAGCCGGTCAGCGCCGGGCCGAGGGCGAACTGCCCGGCGAGCGCGTCCACGGCTCCATTGATCACGGCCGTGTCAAAGCCGAAGAGGAAGCCACCCAGGGCGGCGGCGATGGTGATGCCGATCACGCGGCCGTTCAGGCGCGCGGTGGGTGCTGAGGAGCCGGACGGCTGCTCCGGGTTCGTGGATGCTGCTGGCGTGGACATGGTGGTCCCTCCTGATGTCCCTGGCGCTGTGTCCTGCGGCTGATCTGCGGGGAAGCGAGGCCCGGCCACCCGAGTGGGTCACCGTGGGACAGAGAGTACCGCGTGACCGGTTACGGTATCTGGCATGTCTCACGCATCTTCGCCCTCGGGCTCCCCCGCCGCCGACGACGCTGCCCGGCTTGCGCCGTCGCCCTCCGTAGCCGCGACCACGGCCGCCCCGCGCGGGTTCTGGGCGCGTTTTGGCCTGCTGCCGCGCATCGTGGTCGCCATCGTGCTGGGCGTGCTGCTCGGGCTCGTGGTCCCGGACTGGGTGGTCAAGGTGTTCGCCACCTTCAACGGCATCTTCGGCAACTTCCTGGGCTTCATCGTGCCGGTGCTGATCGTCGCGCTGATCACCCCGGCCATCTCCGAGCTCGGGCGGGGTGCGGGCAAGTGGCTGGGCATCACGGCGGGCATCGCGTATGGCTCCACCGTGATCGCGGGCTTCATGGCCTTCGGCGTGGCCCTGCTGCTGTTCCCGCTGATGCTGCGCGAGGGCCAGTTCCAGGTGTTCGACAACCCGGAGGACGCCCTGCTCGGCCCCTTCTTCCAGATCGAGATGGCCGCGCCCTTCGGCGTCATGACCGCCCTGGTGCTCGCTTTCGTCCTGGGCATCGGCCTGACGCTGATGCCGCGCGGCGTGCTCTACGGCGGCTTCGTGGAGCTGCGCGGGATCATCGAGAAGGTCATCACCGGCGTGATCGTGCCGCTGCTGCCGCTCTACATCTTCGGCATGTTCCTCAACATGGCCGCGGCGGGTCAGGTGTTCGAGGTCATCGGCACCTTCCTCGGCGTGATCCTCGTGGTGTTCGGCCTGACCATCGTCCTGCTGCTGCTGCAGTACCTCACCGCGGGAGCCATCTCCGGGCGCAACCCGTTCCGCGCGCTCATCACGATGCTGCCGGCCTATGCGACCGCGCTTGGCACCTCCTCCTCGGCGGCGACCATCCCGGTGACGCTGCGCCAGGCCATCAAGGCCGGGGTGCGGCGCCCCGTGGCATCCTTCGTGATCCCGCTGTGCGCCACCATCCACCTGGCCGGCTCCACGGTGAAGATCGTCGCGTTCTCGCTGGCCGTGATGCTGCTCTCCGGCTCCACGATCGATCCGCTGGTGTTCATCGGCTTCATCTTCATGCTGGCCATCACGATGGTCGCCGCCCCGGGCGTGCCCGGCGGGGCCATCGTGGCCGCCTCAGGCTTGCTGAGCTCGATGCTCGGCTTCACCGAACCGCAGGTGGCGCTGATGATCGCCACCTACATCGCGATCGACTCCTTCGGCACCGCCACCAACGTCACCGGCGACGGCGCCATCGCCCTGGTCATGGACAAGCTCACCGGTGACGCGTTCGACGAGGAGCCCACTGCCCAGGAGCCTGCCGCTGCCTGAACGGGGTGACGGGCACAATGGTGCCCATGCACCTCGTCCTCGGTCCCGCGCCGCGCTCGGCCGACCGGCCGGCGGGGACCTGGTGGGCCGTTCCCGACGACGACACCTCGGTGACCACACCGCTCGCTGAGTTCGTGCTCGCGGAGGTGGCCGACGTCGTCTTGGCCCTGCCCCAGCGACTGGGTGTTGAGCCCGAGCGGGTGCGGTGGTGCGCGGCCAGCCTCGAGGAGCTGAGCCGTCCGTGTCTGACGGCCGGGGTGCGCCTCGCCCGCGGGTGGGATCTTGCCCTGTGCCAGCGGATTCTGCGCACCGCCGCGTCCTCGGAGTCCGCGGGGCTGACGTACGCGCCCACGGTGGAGCTCGCGGTCGCGGACCCTGCCGCCGTACCCGCCTCCCCGATCCGGCGGGTGCCGGAGGGCCAGGAGGCCTTCTTCGACGTCGCGGCCGCAGACGAACCGGAGCTGCCGGACGTGCACCAGCTGCGCACCGAGCTGCACGCTCAGCTCGCGGCCGTGGCCGCCTCGGCCCATCCCCCACGCCTGACCCTGCTGCTGGCCGCGGAATCGCAGGGCGCGCTGATTGCCGAGGAGATCCATGCCGCCGGGCTGCCCTGGGACGCGCAGCTGCACGCCCGACTGCTCGAGCAGCGGCTGGGCCCGCGGCCCCAGGAGGGAAAGCGTCCCGCGCGACTGCAGGAGCTGGCCGATCAGTTGGCGCGCCAGCTCGGCGTGAGCGAGGTGAATCCGGACTCCCCGCCCTCGGTCCTGCGAGCGCTGCACCAGGCGGGCGTCACGGTGGAGTCCACGCGTCAATGGGACCTGCAGGCATGGGTGGAGGCCGGTGGCACCGAGCGCGAGCAGCGCGCGGCCCTGATTGAGCCGCTGCTGCAGTACAAGAAGCTGTCCCGGCTGTTCACGGCCAACGGCTGGCACTGGCTGGACGCGTGGGTCCAGGACCGTCGCTTCCATGCCCGCTATCTGGTGGGCGGGGTGGTCACGGGGCGCTGGTCTGCCCACGGCGGCGGGGCCATGCAGATCCCCGCCGGGGTGCGCGAGGCCGTCACCGCCGATCCCGGGTGGCTGCTCACGGTGGCCGATGCCTCCCAGGTGGAGCCGCGAATTCTCGCCGCGATGTCCCAGGACGTCGCGCTGGCGGCAGCCGGCTCCACCCCGGATCTCTACACGGAGGTCGCGGAGCAGGGTCGCGCGGCCGGCACCTCACTCGCGGATCGCTCCCGGGCGAAGGTGGCGCTGCTGGGGGCGATGTACGGGGCCACCACCGGTGACTCCGCCGCACTCCTGCCGCATCTGCGGCGGCTCTACCCGCACGCCCTCGAGCTGCTCGAGACCGCTGCGGCGGCCGGCGAGCGCGGCGGCCAGGTGTCCACGTGGCTGGGTCGCGTCTCGCCGGCGCCCACGCAGGCGTGGCGCGACACGGTGCAACGTCAGTCCTCGCAGGCCGAGGAATCCCGCGCGCGGCAGCTGCGTCGCGCCGCGGGGCGCTTCACCCGCAACTTCGTGGTCCAGGGCACGGCGGCCGAATGGGCACTGTGCTGGATGGGCGAGATCCGACGCCGCCTCGTCCAGCAGGGCTGCACCACCGCCCTGGTGTTCTTTGTGCACGACGAGGTGGTCCTCCACGGGCCTGCGGCGGAGGCCGAGCAGGTGCGCGCCGTGGTGGCCGAGTCCGCGAGCGCGGCCGGGCGCCTGCTGTTCGGCGCCGCGCCGGTCGACTTCCCGCTGACCGTCTCCAGCGTGGAGTGCTACGCCGACGCGAAGTGAGCCCCGGCGCCATCGGGCGTGAGTAACTGTACCGGATGTCCGGTACAGTTATGAGGGTCGATTGTTCGCTGACCTGCACGTTCAGGAGGATGCCCCCGTGAGCAGACCCAGCCGACGCGCCGCATTGACGGCGGCCGCCATGGAACTCGTGGAGCGCCACGGGGTCCACGGCCTGACCTATGAGGCCCTCGCCGCGCACACCGGCAGCTCACGCAGCGGTGTGCTCTACCACTTCCCGTCTAAGGAGGCGATGGTCGAGGCCGTGCAGGAGGCTGCCTTCGAGCAGTGGGACCGCCGCGCGCAGGCGCACCTGGCGGCGGACTTCGAGCAGGTCACCGCCGCCGAGCGGGCGCTGGCGTACATCCACGCCACCGTGGACGAGCAGGAGACCTATGCGGCCACCCGGTATCAGAGCCTCGTGCACTCCGAGTTCGCCGACGCCGTCTGGCATCGGATGCGCTCCCGCTGGATCGACACCACCCCCGGCGTCTTGGACACCGCCACGCACGTGGCCGTGCTCGCCGCGGAGGGACTGTGGCTGGACTACGGGCCCTACCGCCGCCTGGATCCGCACACTCGCGCCGCCATCATCGAGGCGATCACCACCGGAAAGGACCTCCCATGACCCAGTCCACCCCGACGCGACCCAGCACGCCCCACGCCCGCTCGCGCTCCGTCCTCGTGGTCGGCGCCGGGATGGCCGGCATGGCCATCGCCGTGCTCCTGACGCGCGGCGGCCACCGCGTCACCCTGGTCGACGCCGCCGACTCCCCCGCGCAGGGCGGCTATCAGATCACGCTGGGGAAGAAGGCCGTGGCGATCATGCAACGTCTCGGCGCGCGGCAGGTGTGGGAGGACGTGAGTTCCCCGTGCGCTCCGGTCACGTTCCGGGTCACCGGCCGCACGGTTGCCCGGGTACCGGCGGGCGTCGTGCGCCTGGCCCAGCGCTCCGAGGTGCTCAGCGGGATGGCGGACGTCATTCAGCGCGAAGTGGAAATCGACTACGGCCGCGAGCTGACCGCCCTGACCCAGCAGCGCGAGACCACCACCGCCCACTTCGCCGACGGCGCGAGCGAGGACTACGACCTGGTGATCGGCGCCGACGGGCTGCACTCCACCGTTCGTCAGCTCATGGTGGACGCCACGGATCAGCCACTGCATCGCAATGATCGCGTGCACGTCTGGGTGGACACCCCCGGTCGATACCAGGACGGCGAGGCCGCGGAACTGCTCTTCGGCTGGGGCGCCCACGCCAACGTGCTGCCCTACGCCTACCAGGACGCGACGCTGACCGTCACCGCCGTGGACACCCGGGGCCAGCGGCGAGACAAGGCCGAGCTGCTGGCGACGAGTGCGAACCTGCTGCACCGTTCCGGTCCTGCGTTGCGCGGGCTGGCCGAGCAGGTGGGCGCGGCAGAGCTGGACACCGTGCACGTCACGCCGTTCTCTCAGGTGCGCGCGAGCACCTGGCACGCCCGCAACGTGGTCCTGCTGGGGGACGCGGCGCACTGCATGGACCCACTGTCCGGCTCGGGTGGTCAGGCCGCCCTGGTCGGCGCGCAGATCCTGGCGGAGGAGATCGCCCGGCATCCCCGCGACCTCGCCCGTGCCGCGGGCCGCTACACCCAGCGTGCCCGCCGGTCCGTGCGGGCAGGGCAGCTGCTCACGTCCGCCTACGCGCGCACCTCCACGCTGGGCGGCGCGGCCGGTCTGTCCCGGCGGGGCTAGTTCGCCTTCTTCACCACGGAGGACTTGAGGTACATCTGCCCGGCACCGGGCACCTTCGCCGAGATGTCGTGTCCGTCCACGGGCGAGTCGAGCAGCCGGATTCCGCGCACCTTCGTGCCGGCCTTGATTCCGCCAGCGGCGCCCTTGACCTTCAGGTCCTTGGCGATCGTGACGTTGTCACCCTCGGCCAGCGGATTCCCGACGGCGTCGCGCACCACGGCGGCGACGTCCTCGTTCGCCGCGGCCTCGGCGTCGGCGGCCCACTCATGCCCACACATCGGGCAGGTCAACAGGGCGCCGTCCAGGTAGGTGTAGTCCTGACGGCAGCTGGGGCAGGGCGGCAGGGCGGCGTCGTCGGGAGCAGCCGCGAGGTTCTCGGTCATGGGGTTCTC
>JAUNTT010000218.1 GCA_030538555.1 Micrococcus sp. | reverse complement strand
GTCTTCGGCGGCGCTCAGGTCTGCCGGGGCCAAGGTGGGCTCGGCGGCGGGGTCCTCGACTGGGGCCTCCTCGACGGGGGGCGGAGGCAGCACCGGGATGGCCGGGGGCGCGGGCGGCGGCTCGGGCGCGAGGCCGGTCAGGTAGGGCATCTCTTTGCCGCTGACCGGCCTGGGCACGCCGGTGATGGAGCCGTCGGCAAGGTGGATGAACGCCGGGTAGGGGTTGGGCACCATGCCCAGATGCGATGCACGCTCGCCCAGGACGGCGGGCGCCTTCGCTCGGTTCACCTGCGCCGAGAGGTCGGAGGCGCGGTAGCCCAGCTCACTGGCGGCGCGCTGTGCAGCCCGCAACTCGAACTCCTGATTCTGCAGCACGGTCGTCAAGGTCAGCATGCCGATCATGCTGGCCACCAGCAGGCCTACCACGACGGACGCGAACCCCAACGACGACACGCGCCGCGGGGGGCTGGTGATGGCGCGCAGGCGAGGGCGCGTCTGGGTGGCCGCCTCGCTCCAGCGCTTCGGGCCTTCACGCAATGTCTCCCACGCGGTCATGCTGCGACCTCCGGCAGTCTCTCGGCAGCGCGGAGCCGGGCGGACGCCGCGCGAGGGTTGTCAGCTTCTTCTTCAGCATCGGGGCGTTCCGCACCCCGCGTCAGCAACCGGAACGACGCCCGGTGCTCGGGCGGCACCACGGGGAGACCCCGCGGCGCCTTGTCGGTGGACGCGTCGGCGAACGACTGCTTCACCAGCCGATCCTCGAGGGAGTGGTAGGCCAGCACCGCCAAGCGCCCGCCGGGGGCCAGCGCGCCCAGCGCTGCCGGCAGGAGTCCGACCAGGGCGTCCAACTCACGGTTGACCTCGATGCGCAGCGCCTGGAAGGTGCGCTTGGCCGGGTGGCCGCCAGACGCCCGCGAGGCCGCGGGGATGGCGTCCGAGAGCATGCGCACGAGACGGGCGGACGTGGTGAAGGGCTCGGACTCCCGCTCGGACACGATGCGGCGCGCGATGCGGTCGGCGAAGCGCTCCTCGCCGTAGGCGCGAAGGATGCGCGCCAGCTCGCGGACGCCATAGGTGTTGAGCACGTCGGCAGCCGTCGGTCCGGACGCCTGCGTCATACGCATGTCGAGGGGGGCGTCGACGGCGTAGGCGAAGCCGCGCTCGCGGCGATCGATTTGCAGGCTTGACAGGCCGAGGTCGGCCAGGATCGCTTGCACCCGGGGCGTCCCGTCTTCGGCGAGCACCTCGGGCAACTCGTCGTACACGGCCTCATACAGGGCCACGCGGTCGCCGAACTCGGCGAGCCGGTCGCGGGCGATGGCCAGTGCGTCGGCGTCCCGGTCGATGCCCACCAGTCGCGCGGACGGGCAGGTGGAGAGGATCTGGTGGGCGTGTCCGCCCAAGCCGAGCGTGCAGTCGACGTACGTGCCGCCGTCGGCGAGTGCGGGCGCGAGCAGTTCGACGATGCGCGCAGCCATCACCGGGACGTGGCCCGTGCCGGCTGCCTGCACCATGCTCTCCTCCTCATCGTCCCTGCGTCGGGGTTTCGAACCGGGAGAACCACCTGGCACCGGGGAAGTGGCGTCAGGGAGTCCGACCGGGTCGAAGCCTCATCGCAGGGCTCAGCTCAGTCGTGCGGCCCGATCGGACCGGTCGGGAAGATCTCCATGTCGAGGTCGGCGAACTGCTCGTCCTGGGCGGCCTGGTACGTCTCCCAGCGGCTGAGGTCCCAGACCTCGACCCGGTTGAACGCACCGATCACGGCGATCTCCTTGTCCAGACCCGCGTAGTTCCGAAGAACCGGCGGGATCGTCACGCGTCCTTGCTTGTCAGGCACCTCGACCGAGGCACCC
>JAUNTT010000066.1 GCA_030538555.1 Micrococcus sp. | reverse complement strand
CGACCTACCCCCCCCCTGTCGCGGAGCGAGCCCCCCACCGTTGGTCTCGAGACGCGTCGCTCCGCGCCCACCGGGGGGGGGGTGCGGGGCGGCGGCGGGCTCGAGACCGCCGGCACCGGCGGCGCGATCATCTCGGCGATCACCGGCGGCATCATCATGGGCGTTGTGGCCATGGTGTACGCCGAGCTGGTCTCGGCCATCCCCAAAGCGGGCGGCGAGCACCATTACCTATTGCGCGGCATGGGAGCTCGCTGGAGCTTCATCGGGTCGTGGGGCATCACGGGTGGCTACATCTCGATCGTCGCCTTCGAAGCCGTGGCACTGCCCCGCACGGTTGCATATCTCTGGCCGCAGATCGAGTCCATTCCGCTGTGGACGCTCTTCGACTCCGAGGTCTACCTCGTCTGGGCACTCGTGGGGGCCGGGGCCGCCATCATCGTCACCTGGGTCAACTACATCGGCGTGAAGATGGCGGGCATCGTGCAGACCATGGTGGTGCTGGTGCTGCTCGCCATTGGCGCGCTGCTGGCCTTCGGCTCGGCCACGGGCGGCACCCTGGCCAACATGGAGCCGATGTTCACCTCGGCCACCGGCCTGTTTACGGTGCTGATCGTGGTGCCGTTCCTCTTCGTCGGCTTCGACGTCATCCCGCAGTCCGCGGAAGAGCTGCGCATGCCGCCGCGACGCATGGGCATCATGATCCTGGTCTCCGTGCTCGCCGCCACGCTCTGGTACGTCATGGTCATCCTGACGACGTCGTCCTCGATGGACCGCGTGACCATGGCTGAGGCCAACTTGGTCACCGCGGATGCCATGGGGGCGTTGTTCAACAGCCCCACCATGGCCAATGTGCTGCTCATCGGCGGCATCGCCGGCATTCTGACCTCGTGGATCGCACTGCTCATGGGTGCAGCGCGCCTCATGTACGCGATGGGTGTCTCTGGCATGCTGCCGCGTTGGTTCGGCCGCCTGCACCCGAAGTACGGCACGCCCGGTAACGCGGTGCTCTTCATCGGAGCCCTCTCCGTGATCGCCCCGTTCTTCGGATCCGCCGCACTGGGCTGGTTCGTGGATTCCGGCTCCCCCTCGATCGTGCTGACCTACCTCATGGTGTGCGTGGTGTTCGTGGTGTTGCGCCGCCGCGAACCAGGAATGGACCGACCCTTCCGGGCGGGCGGCCCGCGGGCCGGCACGGTCCTTGGCGTGGTCGGGGCGATCCTCACGGCTGGCCTGCTGAGCCTCTACATCCCCGGCATGCCGGCCTCGATCGACCCCATGTCCTACGTGTTCCTGGGGCTGTGGTGGGCGTTGGGCCTGGTATTCCTCCTGCGCATTCCACGCGGCATCGCTCCCGGCGAGGACGCCGAGGAACGGCTGCTCGAGCGCCTGCGAAGGTAGGGAACGCTGGTCCGAAGACACGTCTCCCAACGGCGGCGCCATTCATTACGAAAGGCGCCGCCGTGGGGAAGTGGCGTGTCGAGTGCGTCACAATGGCAGGTATGGACAGCACCGCGACGAGAACCGCATCCGAGTCCGCGCCCGAGCGTGGCACGCGGACCTTCGCCCACGTGATGGATGACCTGCTGTTTGCCGAGGGCATGGACATGCAGGAGAAGGGGCGGCGTTTCGAGCGACTGGCCAAGCGGTTCCTCGAGGTCGAGCCAAAGTACGCGGACCAGTTCTCCCAGGTGTGGCACTGGAGCGAGTGGCCCGGCCGGGCTGGCCGCCCGGACAACGGCGTGGACATCGTGGCGCAGGACCGGTACTCGGGGGAGCTGGTGGGGGTGCAGGTCAAGTTCAGCGACCCTGAGAAGAAGCTCCAGAAGGGAAAGCTCGACTCGTTCTTCACGGAGATCGGCAAGGTCGACTTTGCCTCCGGCATGGTGATCTCCACGGCCGTCGAGTGGTCCTCGTCCGCTGAGGCTGCGATGCAGTCTCAGTCCAAGCGGGTCACCCGCGTCACGCCGCATCAGCTCACCGAGTCCACGGTGGACTGGTCGCGGTACTCGATCGAGACCCCAGAAGCACTCCCACAGTTTGACCGGAAAGAAGCGCGAAAGTACCAGCGGGAGGCCATCGCCGACGTCATCAGTGGCTTCACCCGAGCTGACCGCGGCCGACTCATCATGGCCTGCGGCACCGGCAAGACTTTCACCTCGCTCAAGCTCGTCGAGGAGATGGTGCCGGCCGGTGGCCACGTGCTGTTCCTGGTGCCGTCCATCGCACTGCTCCAGCAGTCCCTGCAGGAGTGGACCGCCAATGCTGCGGTTCCCTTGCGACCGTTGGCCGTGTGCTCGGATACGTCGGTCGGACGACGCCGGGACGACGAGGACATCTCGGCCGCGGATTTGGGCTTCCCGGCCACCACAGATCCTCATGTCCTTGCCACCCGGCTCGACGCAACGACTGCGGGCGAGGCCACTACCGTGGTGTTCTCTACGTATCAGTCCATTGACGTGATCCGGGAAGCACAGCAGGTTCATCATCTCCCCGCCTTTGATCTGGTCATCAGTGACGAGGCCCACCGCACCACCGGCATCACGCAGCCCGGCGAGGACGGCTCCGCATTCACGGCCGTGCATGATCCCGCGAAGATCTCAGCAGCCAAGCGTCTCTACATGACCGCCACCCCGCGTATCTATGTCCAGGAAGCCAAGGCGAAGGCTGAGCGGGATGCTGTGGCGGTGTTCTCGATGGATGATGAGGACGTCTTCGGCCCCGAGTTCCACCGGCTGGGCTTCGGCAAGGCGGTGGAGCAGGGACACCTGACCGACTACAAGGTGCTGGTGCTCGCCGTGGATACCGGATCCATCAGCTCTTCGTTCCAGGGGATGCTCGCGGACACGGAGGGCTTGGACCTCAACGATGCCGCGCGGATCGTTGGCTGCTGGAACGGTTTGGCCAAGCGCGGGGTCAACGGCGAGAAGTTGGATATTCAGGATCACTCGCCGATGCGCCGTGCCGTCGCATTCGCCAGGCACATTCGCGAGTCCAAGAAGCTGGCGGACCAGGTGGAGTCCATCTCTCGTCAGTTGATGGCCGGCTCTCACACTCTGACGCCGGATCTGCGCATGGAAGCCTCTCATGTGGATGGCACCTATCCCATGGCGAAGCGTGTCCAGGAACTGGAGTGGTTGAAGAACGGGACGGATCCCAACACCGTCCGCATTCTCTCTAACGCCAAGTGCCTGTCCGAAGGCGTAGATGTTCCCACCCTGGACGCCGTCCTGTTCTTGAGTCCGCGCAACTCGCAGGTGGACGTCGTGCAGTCCGTGGGACGCGTCATGCGCAAGGCCGAGGGCAAGGAGTACGGCTATATCATCTTGCCCATTGCGGTGGATGCCGAGCAGGACCCGGAGGCCGCGCTGGCGGACAACCGCAACTACAAAGTGGTCTGGGATGTCTTGCAGGCCCTGCGTGCCCACGACGATCGCTTTGAGGCCATGGTCAACAAGATCGATCTCGGTGGCACCACCGACCGAATGGACATCATCGGTGTGGGAACAGGCGAGCGGCCTGACGATGGCGGAGCACCTACCTCGGGTGCCGACGCCACCGTGCGCGGGACCGCAGAAGCCTTATTCCAGATGTCGAACGCGCAACAGTGGCGGGACGCCATCTTCGCGCGCATGGTGCGCAAGGTGGGGGACCGGCGCTACTGGGAGGACTGGGCCAAGGACGTCAAGGATATAGCCAATCGGCATGTCACTCGCATTCGAGGCATCCTTGACGGCCCCGACGCCGCGCCCCGGGAGGCATTCACCGGGTTCTTGGAGGGCCTGCGCGCCAACCTCAATGACGGCATCTCCGAGTCCGATGCCATCGACATGCTCTCGCAGCACCTGATCACCAAACCCGTGTTCGAGGCGCTGTTTGAAGACTACTCGTTCGCCGCGCACAACCCCGTGTCCCAGGTGATGGATGCGATGGTTCAGGTGCTGAATTCATACAACCTGGAGACCGAGGTGGATTCCCTCGAAGATTTCTACCGTGGGGTGCGCGTGCGGGCCGAGGGGATCGACTCCGCGGAGGGCAAACAGCGGATCATCACCGAGCTCTACGAGCGGTTCTTCAAGCTGGCATTCCCCCGTGCTGCTCAATCCCTGGGGATCGTCTACACGCCGGTGCAGGTGGTGGACTTCATCATCCGAGCCGTGGATGACGTGTTGCAGGAGCACTTCGGGGCGAGCATCTCGGACGAGGGCGTCCACGTGCTCGACCCGTTCACCGGCACGGGCACGTTCATCGTGCGACTCCTGCAGTCCGGGCTGATCCGCCCGGAGGACCTGCTGCGCAAGTACACGCTGGAGCTGCACGCGAACGAGCTGCTGCTCATGGCGTACTACATCGCCGCCATCAACATCGAGGCCACGTTCCACGGGCTGCAGGTGGAGGCGGCGGACGACGCGGGCGGGGACGCCGCGGCGGTCGGGTACGAGCCCTTCGGCGGGATCGTGCTCACCGATACGTTCCAGATGACCGAGGACGGCGACACCCTCGACGAGAAGGTGTTCACCTCCAACAACGACCGCGTGAAGGCGCAGAACGCCCTGGACATCCGGGTGATCCTCGGCAACCCGCCGTACTCGGTGGGGCAGACCAGCGGCAACGACGACAACGCCAACCTGTCGTACCCGACGCTGGACGAATCGATCCGGTCCACCTACGCCACGCTCTCGACGGCCCAGAACAAGAACTCCCTCTACGACTCGTACGTCCGCGCCATCCGCTGGGCGTCGGACAGGGTGCTGGACCAGGACCGCGGCGGCGTGGTCTGCTTCGTGTCCAACGGCGGGTACATCGACGGGAACACCGCGGACGGCCTGCGGAAGACCCTGTACGCGGAGTTCCATGAGATCTACGTGTACAACCTGCGGGGCAATCAGCGGACCGCGGGGGAGCAGAGCCGGCGCGAGGGTGGCAAGATCTTCGACTCCGGGAGCCGCAACACGGTGGCCGTGGTGCTGCTGGTGAAGCGCCCGGGAGTGGTAGACAAGGCTCGCCTCCACTACAAGGACATCGGCGACTATCTGAGCCGCGAGGAGAAGCTCGCTCTCGTGAACCAGGCGACCCTCGCGTCCCTCGACTGGCAGCGAATCACCCCGAACGCCGAGGGTGACTGGATCAACCAGCGCGACGAGCGGTTCCCCACGTTCCAGCCGATTTCGGCCAAGGGTGGCAAGGATCCTATATTCGCCCTTTCGACGCGAGGCCTCGCAAGCTCCCGAGACGCCTGGGTGTACAACAGCTCCGCAGTGGAGCTGAAGCGAAATGTTTCTCAGATGGTGGACTTCTACAACAGTGAGGTGGAGCGGATCGCTGACGATTCCACCGCACGCCTGTCGAATGACTCCACACACATTGCTTGGGGTGGGGGGCTACGAGCGGCGGCCCACGATGGCGAGATCATCACCTATGAGCCGTTGGCCGAGCGCGTTGCCTTGTATCGTCCATTCACCAGCATGCGCGTTCAATTCCAGTCGAGGCTGAATGAACGGCAGTACAGGCTGCGATCCGCTTTCCCGGAGGCGTCCACGCGCAATTGCGGAATCATGATCACAGCTCCATCGTCCCATTACCCGGATTTTTCGGCCCTGATGACCGGTGCTCTCCCGGACCTCCACCTGCACGACTCGGGCCAGTTCTTCCCCCGTTACACCTACGTCGAGAACGCCCCCGCGGCCACCGGGCCCGGCGACCAGGGCGACCTGTTCGCCCAGGAGGGCGCGCCGTCGTCGTCGACGGGGGAGCGGTACACCCGCGTGGACAACATCACGGACGCCACCCTGGCCGCGTACCGCGAGCGGTACGGGGCGGAGGTGACCAAGGACGACGTCTTCTACTACGTGTACGGGCTGCTGCACTCCCCGGAGTACCGGACGCGCTTCGCCGCGGACCTGAAGAAGATGCTGCCGCGCATCCCGACGGTGGCGACCGTGGCCGACTTCCGCGCGTTCGCGGACGCCGGCCGCGCGCTGAGCGAGCTGCACATCGGCTACGAGGACGTGGAACCCCACGCGCTGACGGAGCACTGGGCGGCCGGGGGAGAGGGCCTGCCGGACGAGGAGCGCTTCCGCGTGCAGAAGATGAGGTACGGCGGCAAGGCCGGCGCGTGGGACAAGACCGTGCTCTAGTACAACGCGCACCTGACGCTGTCCGGGATCCCCGAGGACGCGCAGCGGTACCTGCTGGGCTCGCGGTCGGCGCTGGACTGGATCGTGGAGCGCTACCAGGTGAAGACGGACAAGGCGTCGGGCATCGTGAACGACCCCAATGACTGGGGCCTCGAACACGGCGACCCGCGCTACATCCGCGACCTTGTCGGTCGAATCATTGCTGTTAGTCTCGAGACAACTCGTATCGTGAGCAGTCTCCCTAGCCTTAAAGTTTAAGGGTGGTTTGCTGTCGACATAATTCACATCTTCATCATTTACGTTATGGCGAGCCATGGTTTGGACACGGGGTTCTTGAGAGTCAGAACCGGCGAGTTAATCAATTCAATCACTACAAGAGTTGGTCAGGTCCTGTGAGCACTAAGTTTCCGCCTGGGAGAGGGTGGCTCGAGTGCAAGTGGAAACACTCGGGAGTTTAGCATTCTAGTTAGCGGGGGTAAGGAATAATGAACTCAAAATACATCGTTGAGGCGCGAGTTAGGCTCGAGACAAGTTCCGATGCTTTGCGCTTGCTAGACGAGATCGAGCGGCGGGAGTGGTTTGCCAGGCAGCTCGATGACCAAGCTTACCTCGTTAGTGTTCCGGTGTACTGTGCTCGTGTCGCTGCCGTGCAAGCCTGCCGGCAGGAGCTCGACGAAATGGCTGCTAAGTCGATGCCTCTTCTGATTGACGAAATCCGTATTCGAGATTCACGAAGCAACGACTATAGACTCATTGCTAATGCGATTCCTCAGCAGAATCATTGGAGTGATGCTCTGTTACTACGGTTGAGAGGTGGGCCGCAGTGGCAGATCGCCGTTGAGCAATCCTCGCATGGCTCAGTTCGCGATCGTCTCGCCGACGCCGAAAAGCGTGCGAAGGTTCTTCTGACGAGAAGCCAACTAGCTGGGCAGCCTTTTGGTGGCGCAGGAACGGTAAAATTCCCAATGGCTCCGAAGGATCAGTTTCTTCCGGAAGACCATGCTTTGAAGCGGTTCATCCGGCTACTACGGCCAATCTGTGTTCTTCTGGCCCTGCTTGTGGGGTTGCTGATGACGGCTTTCTCTTCTCATGAAGATTGGGCTGCCATCGGATGGCTCGTTGGGCTCGTCGCGGTGATTCTTGTGGGGCTGTGGTCTACGGAGTCTCATGTCGGAAGAGCTCCGAGATGGGTTGGAATTAGTATTGTGTGTCTGCTATATGTAATTCTTAATCAAGGTGTGGTCTCAGCCCGAAAGTTGGTTGTCATGCTACCTGTAGTTCAGGTCACTTGGATGCTGCTCACCATATTAGCGGCTCTTCTCTTGATCGCAGGGTGGCGCCACCTTTTCGTCTTGAGGCCAAGGGCCAGGCAGATTCTTTCGTTCGGCGCCTTGACTGCCCTCATTAGCATTTCGGGCGGCCTCGGAGCAATCTGGTTAGCTCTGGCGTCCTCTGCTCTTGGCCTGAAGATGACAGATGCCCTGGAGTGGCCTGGACTAGCGGTTGGCCTTTCTGTGGTCTCGGGTTCGTTTTGTCTCGTGGCAGTGTCTCTCGCAGGTGCTATCCAGGGGTGGATGGTCTATTTCAGGTTGTGGGGTAGTCAGGGAGTGCTGGCGGATCTGCAGGTTTTGTGGGCCTTTATGGCAATGATCTTACTTGTGCCCGTGTTTGTATCTTTACTAGTATTGCCCTCAATCGGAGCGGCTCATCGTGAATTGACCTTGGGTGAGGGACTTCTGTTTGAAGTGGGGCCAGCTGATCGGGCGTGCATCATTGACTTGAATGCCAGACCTGCGCAGAATGACGCGGACCCTGGGTTTGTCCAAACCGTTGTTAGAGGGGCTGGTGGTCGTGTTTGGCTTTGGGGCGAAGAAAATAGCCTTGAGCTGAGTTCTCAGGATTCCATTGCACCTCTGAAGGCAATCAATATTGATAGTGTTAATTTTGACTATACTCAGGATGAGGGCGGTTCATGCACGACGGTCCCGTAGTCGACTTGAATTTTCAGCGCCTTTGGCGCAGTCATTAAACGTACAGTAGAGGTCGCTGGAATCGAGATTTTCAGGGAAGAGCGCCTTTAGTGCAAGAGCATGTCGATAGCCTCAGGGATCTACAGGTACGGCGCAGCAGACAACGACGGCGGCCCCCCCACCCGGGGGGGCGCCGTCGTTGTGTAATGAGCCGATGATCAGGCGTTCTTGAGCGCCTCGGTGACCTCGCTCAGGCCCTCGCGCAGCAGCTCCTCGGAGATGGTCAGTGGGGGCAGGAAGCGGATGACGTTGCCGTAGGTGCCGCAGGTCAGCAGGATCACGCCGGTGGCACGCACGGCCTTGGCCACCGCGGCGGTCAGGGCCGCGTCCGGCTCGCCGGTGGCCGGATCCACCAGCTCGATGGCCATCATGGCGCCGCGGCCGCGGACTTCACCGATGCGCTCGTCGGTGTTCTGGGTGAAGTGGTCGCGGATGATGCTCTCGATGCGCTCGGCGGCACCGATCAGGTCGTCCTGCTTGATGGTCTCGATCGCGGCGACGGCGGCCGCGCACGCCACCGGGTTGCCGCCGTAGGTTCCACCCAGTCCACCGGCGTGGACGGAGTCCATGATCTCGGCGCGACCCGTCAGCCCGGACAGCGGCATGCCGCCGGCGATGCCCTTCGCGGTGGTGATGAGATCCGGGGTGATGCCCTCGTGCTCGGAGGCGAACCAGGCGCCGGTGCGGGCGAAGCCGGACTGGACCTCATCGGCGATGAACAGCACGCCGTTCTCCCGGCACCACTCAACAATGGTCGGCAGGAAGCCCTCGGCCGGGACGATGAAACCGCCCTCACCCTGAATCGGCTCCATGATCACGGCGGCGAGGTTGTCTGCGCCCACCTGCTTCTCCAGGGCTGTGATCGCCTGACGGGCTGCGGCCACGCCGTCCAGGCCGCCGTCGCGCAGCGGGTAGGAACCGGGCACGCGGTAGACCTCGGGGGCGAACGGGCCGAAGTGGTTCTTGTACGGCATGTTCTTGGCCGTCAGCGTCATGGTCATGGTGGTGCGCCCGTGGTAGGCGTGATCGAAGGCAGCCACAGCCTGACGGCCGGTGTAGGAGCGGGCCACCTTGACGGCGTTCTCCACGGCCTCGGCGCCCGAGTTGAACAGCGCGGTGCGGGCCGGACCCTCGATCGGTGCCAACTCGCTGAGCGCCTCGGCGACCTGCAGGTAGCCCTCGTAGGGGGTGACCATGAAGCAGGTGTGGGTGAACTGGGCGACGGCCTCCTGCACGGCGGCCACCACGCGCGGGGCCGAAGCGCCGACGCTGGTCACGGCGATGCCGGAGCCCAGGTCGATCAGCCGGTTGCCGTCCACGTCCTCGAGGATGCCACCGGAAGCGCGGGCAGCGAACACCGGCATGGTGGGGGCGACGGCGGTGCACACGGACTCGGCCTGTCGCGCGGCGAGCTCTTCCGAGCGCGGGCCCGGCAGGGCGGTGGCCAGGTGACGGGACTGCTCCAGCTCGGCGGCCGGGGCGTGGGCGGTGTCCAGGGTGTCGATCATGAGGAAGTCCTCTCGTCGTGGCCTCTGCGCTCGGGCGCGGGCACGGGTGAAAACGGTGGCCCGCTGTGGGGTGTCCGTGAGTCTCAGTGTCCTCGTTCCTGGCCATGCCGTCCAATGATGGGACGGCATGATCCCTATGCTTAGTCGGCATGGACCCCCGACTGTTGCGCACCTTCGTCACCGTCGCCGAACTCGGCACCGTGTCCGAAGCCGCACATACGCTCAACACCGTCCAATCCGCGCTGAGCAGGCAACTCCAGCGTCTCCAGCGCGATCTCGGCCTCGAACTGTTCGTCCGCTCCGGCTCCCACCTCGTCCTCAGTCCCGCTGGCACCGCGTTCCTGCCCGTCGCACAACGCGTACTGCGCGAACACCGCGCCGCCCAACAAGCCGCCGAGATCCTCGCCGGCGGTCGCCTGCGCACCCTGGCCATCGCGGCCTCGGGCACCACCCTGATCGACGTCATCATCCCGTTCGTGGCCACCGAGGACGAGGACCACACCCGCATTCAGGTCACTGAACTGGCCCTCGACGCTTCCCTCGAGGACGCCGTCGCCGAGCACGACCTCGTAGTCCTGCCCTCCGCGCCACCCGCAACCGTCTCCTCGCTCCCGCTGCGCACCCTGCCCGTGTGGGCGTATGTCTCCCGCACCCACCCCTGGGCGCACCGCGGCGAGGTGCCCCTGGCCGAGCTGGCAGAACAGCGCCTCGTGCTGCCCACGCGCGCCTTCAAATCCCGCCGCGTGTTCGACGGCGCCCTCGAGGTCGCCGGGCTGCGTGCGGGCGACGTCACCGAGGTCAATGCCGGCGCGGTCGCCCAAGCGCTGGTGGCGACCGGGGCCGGCGTCGCCGTGGTGACCGAAGACCCGGCCGTGGATGTGGTGCCGCTGCGCATCCGCGCCGACTCCGGGCTGCTCAGCATCTGGCTGCACGCCGTGTGGCGCACCGAGCACTACGGCGCCGCGCAACTGGAACGCACCGCGCACCGCCTGCACGCCTTCATGAGCGCGCGCTACCCCTGAGCCCGCGCCTGCCCCGGGAGATCATCGGCAGACCGACCGCGCACCGCCGAGGCAAGCACCGCCACCAGCACCCCGGCCAGCGGCACCACGAGCAGGGCCGCCTGCAGCCCCACCACCTCGGACAGCGCGCCCACCAGCGGCGGTGTGGCGAGGAAGCCCAAGCGCATCAGCCACGCCACCACCGTCACACCGGTACCCGGCCGGAGCCCGGGCAGCTCATCGGCCTGATGGAATGCGGTGGGAACCAGCGTCGCCACCCCGTAGCCCACCGCCGCATAGCCCAGCAGGGTCAGCGCCACGGTCGGAGCCCCGGGAATCGCCGGCGCGAGCAGGGCGACACCCATGCCCACGGCCATGACGACGCCGCCGGCCCGCGCCACCGCCCGGGCACCCCACCGGTCAATCTGCCGGTCGCCGAGCAGGCGCCCCACGAACTGCGCCCCCACCACGACGGCGAAGCCCGCCGCCGCCACGGCGGCCGGCGCCTCAACCTCTCGGCTCAGATACAACACCGCCCACGAGTTGGCGAGGTCCTCGCCGACCGCTCCGCCGATGGTGAGCAGGGCCAGTGCCAGCAGGATCAGTCGCGGACGCGCCACCCCGCGTGCGGACCGGGACCGCGGACCCGACGCCGGCTCGCTCGCCTGATCCGACGCGCTCGCCTCCGCCGACACCGACTCCGCCGACACCGCGCCCGCCGCAGCGTCCTCGGCGAGACCGGGGGCGACGTCGTCGGGAAGGCCGTAGGTGGCGCGCCACGCGAGCACCGCGCCCAGGGACCACACGGCGTGCATCGAGGAGATGATGGAGCGCCCGTAGTGGCGTTGGACGCGCAGGGCGTGGGTGTTCTGGCCGACGTCGACGATCGCATCCGCGGCGCCGGTCAGGAACATCGCGGCCACGAACAGCGCGAGACCGGGCGCCCAGCCGGCCGCGAGCATGGCGGCGGCGATCAGTGCGGTGCCGGCCCCGGCCACGGGAGCGGCACCCCAGCGGCGCACCGCCGCACCGGCCAGCGGACCGGCGAGGAAGGCGCCCAGCGGCAGCGCTGCCAGCGCGGCACCGTAGACCGCGTCGCTGAGGTCCAGAGCGTCCTTGACCTCCGGCAGGCGCGGCAACAGACCGGCCAGCAGGGCCCCATTGGTCAAGAAGAACAGGGATGCGGCGAGGCGATGTCGCCGCTTGTCACGCGGGGACAGTGCTGGTGTGCCGTCTCTCATCACCGTCCCACGGTAATCCAGCTTCGTGGACGCACCGTGTGGTGACTTTCCCTGGGCCCGCCTGCCGACGTACGGTGACGGTGACCGACATCGGTGGGGGTCGTCGGACATCGCACGCCGTGCGTCCCGGAGCGTCCGGGGCCAGCCGAGAGGAACTGACCGTCATGCCTCACTCATCCGCCGACACCCCACGCGCTCGACGCTCCACCGTGGCGGTCGCCGCCACGGCCCTGAGCCTCGTCCTGGCACTCAGCGGCTGCGTGACCCAGGGCAACTCTCCGGCCACCACGCCCGGCTCCGCGTCCACGCCCGGGGCCACCGCCTATGCCGAGGCCACCGAGCTCACCCCGGACATCGTCTTCGCCACCACGATGATCCGCAATCAGGAACAGGCCATCGAGTTCTCCCAGCTCTTCCTGGATAAAGGCTCGTCCAACTCCCGGGCCCGGCAGATAGCCGAGATGATCGTGGGGGAGCGGCCCGGCGTGGTCGAGCAGTTGGGTGACATGTTGGACCGGTGGGGTGTGGGCTCCACCGAGGAGGCCGAGGCCTCCGCGCAGCCGGTGCCCACCGCCTCCGCCGTGCCGTCTGAGGGTCCCGCCGCGGCCGCCGCCACCGAGGGGGAGACCGTGGTAGATGTGGAGGCCGACGCCGAAGCCCAGCGCCGCGGGCTGCTCACCTCCAATGAGCGCCGCATCCTCGAGGTTGCCCCGGCCGACGACGCCGCGCGGATCTACTTGCTGCAGATGCAGCGCCTGCACCAGGGGGCGCGCATGATCGCCGCCACCGAGGTGCAAGAAGGATCCGACGCCGCCGCCACCGCGCTGGCGGGATCTCTGCGGGACCAGTTCGACCGCGACATCCGCCGCATGCAGTCGCAGTTGGGTGACATGGGTGTGGTCGCCGGCAGCCGCGGCAGTGGAAGCTCGAGCAGTGGCGGAACCATCGACAACACCGAGCCCGGGTGGCAGCAACGGGTTCCCGCCAGCCCGACGCCGACGTCAACCTCGACGTCGACCGAGGAGGCCGAGAACGGTGACAACGGCGATGCGGAGCATGGCGGCGCTCAAAACGGCGACGCGGAGGCCAGCCCGACCGACTAGGCCAGCCCGCCGGACCCACACCCCGAGCCGACCTCCCGTTTGCATCACGACCCCCCGTATTTGCGTCAGGTTGTGATGCAAAGGGGAGGTCGAACGGGTGGGCGCAGGACAGGGCCGTCGGGCCGAGGGCTGGGGTGGTATTGAGGTCGATGCCGATGAACGGATGGGGGCATGCGATGCGCATCAACACGGACGTGAACACTTCTCTGCGCCTGCGCGCGGGCATGGCGGCGGGGCTGGTAGCAGCGTTGCTCGCCGTGAGCGGGTGCACCGGTGGAGGTGGGAAGCCCGCGGAGGAGACGACCGCGACGGCGAGCGAGTCGAGTGTCTCGCCGACCGGTGCGGGTGAAGGGCCGACGCAGGACACGCGCGACGATGACGCGGACGAGACCGACGGTGCGAGCGCGTCACCGTCGGGTGATGGCGCCGGTGACGGCGAGGGCGACGACGGTGAGTACGTGCCCGCGTCCGAGGACGGCCCTGCGAAGAACGTCCCCGTCCCGACGAAGCCTCCGATGATGGCCTACGACAACCCCGAGGGCGCCAAGGCCGCCGCGGCGTACTTCTGGGACACCGTGAACTACATGCACGAGACCGGCGACGACTCCTACTTAGTTGAAATGACCGGCGAGGAATGCAGCACCTGTAAGGCGTTCGCATCGGCGACGAATGCGCGCTATGGAGGTGGAGGGTGGTTGACCTCGACCAATCTCCGCGTCGAGGGCGCCATAGTCAGCTCTAACCATTCGACGCAGGTGGGCTGGGTGGTCAACCAACTGATCAGTTCAAATGGTGGGGAGGAATTCTGGCACGAAGGTGACGCCTTGGTCACCGGTCAGATTGACCCATTGGATCAATACCCGTGGGAGATGCGCCTCGAACGCATCGACGATGACTCAACCTGGACTGTGAGCCTCGTGACCAGCATGCGAAAGCCGTGACGCCGATGCGTGCACGTAGAACTTCGTCCTGGATTCTCGCTCTCATATGCGTCCTGGTGTGGGCAACCTCCGCTCATGCCGATCCCCACAGTGAATCGTCAGAAGAGCCCACCTGCACAACCGCACCAGAGACCGATGCAGTGCTCGCTGGAGATGTTGCCGCGCTCGATGCGAAGTGCCAGGCTCTGCCGCATACTGAAACACCGCCCGCGGGAATCCCTTCTTGGGCGTCGAACGCCAGCGGCGCGACCGGCAATGCCGCCTTGTGCCACGGCAGCGGCCCGACCGGCACGTCCAACGGCAGCCAACCAGGATCCGCCGGCGGTACAGCGGCTACGGGGACCGGGAACTCATCGTCCAGCCATGCTGGCTAGTCCAGCTCCGCAAGTTCATCGGGTTCATCCGAGGCATCGTCGTCGCGCGGGTCTCAGGCCTCGTCGGCTCCCGCACCGCAGTACGAGACCACGATCGTTAACGGCTGTCTGACTGGTGTCGTAGCTCGGAATCAATCCGTGTTCTGCAACGGCCAGC
>JAUNTT010000217.1 GCA_030538555.1 Micrococcus sp. | reverse complement strand
AGGCACCCAGCGCGGGGTGAGGTCGCGCTCGTGTCCCGCGATCGCTGTCCGGCGATCTTGGTCCGACGATCTTCGCGTCATAGCGCGAGAAGCGTCGGACAGGCAGACCGAGTGCAGCAGACACGAGGCGCGTCGGGTCGTCGAGGGGAGAAGACCTACAGCAGGCCCTGGGCCTTCAGCGCCAGGTAGTGGTCGACGAGGGCGACCGGCAGGTCCTCCGGCGGCTCATCCAGCACGGTGACGCCGAGCTGCCCGAGCGCCGCGGCGGTGCGGTGGCGCAGCGCCTCGGAGCGCTCGGCCGCGGCGGCGTCGTAGACCTCCTCGACCCCGGCCGTGCCCTCCCGCAGGCGGCGGACCTCTGGGTCGGCCACCGAGGCGAGCACCACCCGGTGGTGCGCGGTGAGCGCCGGGAGCACGGGCAGCAGCCCCTCCTCGATCGCGGCCGGTTCCAGCGTGGTCAGCAGCACCACGAGTGAGCGGCGCCGGGAGACGCCCGTGACCGCCGCGGCCAGCAGCGGCCAGTCGGCCTCCAGCAACACCGGCTCCAGCGGCGCCATCGCGGTCACCATCCGGTTCAGCAGGGCCCCCTGAGTCCCGCCCGACCCGCCGGAGCCGACCCGGGCCCGCACCGTGCGGTCTCCGGCGAGCAGCTCGACCCGGTCACCGGCACGGGTCGCGAGCGCGGTCAGCAGCAGCGCGGCATCCATCGAGGCGTCCAGCCGTGGCTCGTCACCGACCCGCCCCGCGCTGGTGCGCGAGAGGTCCAGCACGATGATGACCCGCCGGTCGCGCTCCGGCTGCCAGGTGCGGACGACGACGTGCTGACGCCGGGCGGTCGCGCGCCAGTCGATCGAACGCACGTCGTCGCCGTCGACGTAGTCGCGCAGCGAGTCGAACTCGGTCCCCTGACCCCGGGTGCGGACCGCCGAGCGCCCGTCCAGCTGGCGCAGCTGAGCCAGCTTGCTGGGCAGGTGGCGGCGAGACCTGAACGGTGGCAGCGAGCGCACCATCCCGGGGACCTCGGTGGTCCGCTGCCGCCCGGCCAGCCCGAGCGGGCCCAAGGTCCGCACGGTGACGCCCGTGGCTGGTCGGTCGCCGCGCCGGGTCGGCCGCAGCGTGGTGCTCACGCGCCGCCGCTCACCCACGGGCAGATTGAGGGTATGCCGTGTCCCGTCCGGTCCCGCCGACGGCACCCACGCGTCGCGCAGCTGGCCCCGCACCCGACGGGTGCCGGTGTTGGTCAGGGTGAGCGTGGTGCTCGCCGGCTCGCCGAGCCGGACCTGGGGGACCGGCTCGCGGTGCAGCGCGACCGCGCGGGGCGAGGGCGCCAGCAGGACGTCGACCAGGACGAGCAGACCGATCCCGACCAGCCACAAGGTGGCGATCAGCCCGGCCTGGTCCGGCCAGAGCAGCGTCGGCACCAGGCCCAGCAGGACCAGGGCCAGGACCGGGCCACGGACGATCACCGGAGCCGCCGGGTCAGCGGGGGACGGCGACGGAGGAGAGCACCGAGTCCAGCACCGACTCGGTGGTCACGCCCTCCAGCTCGGCCTCCGGGCGCAGCGCGACCCGGTGGGCGAGCGTGGCTCGCGCCAGGGCCTTGACGTCGTCCGGGGTGACGAAGTCGCGTCCCGAGAGCCAGGCCCACGCCCGCGCAGTGCCCATCAGCGCGGTCGCCCCGCGGGGGCTGACGCCGAGCTGCAGCGAGGGTGAGGTGCGGGTGGCGCGAGCCAGGTCCACGACATACCCCAAGACCTCGGGGCTGACCTGCACCTGGCGGACGGCGGCGGAGGCGGTGACGAGGTGCTGCGGCCCGGCGACCGCGCGCACCCCGGCCGCGGCGAGGTCTCGCGGATCGAAGCC
>JAUNTT010000216.1 GCA_030538555.1 Micrococcus sp. | reverse complement strand
GAGTCGAGTTGGGTGTAGCCCAGACGCATCCACGCGAAGCCGTCGAAGGGGAACACCGAGGTGGCCCATTCGGCGAGCGTCCACGCGCCGGCGCCCCACAGGGCGTACCAGCGGTGGCGGGCGGCGACGTGGAGCAGGCCGCCGAGGGCGGAGTAGAAGAGGCTCATCGTGATCGACAGCGCCACGTACGAGATGACGAGCATCGACAGCTGCCAGATCAACGAGGTGAACATGAAGAAGAGGCCGAACGTCCAGCCGATCGCGAGCGCAGCCCGGACGCCGCGCGTGCGCGTCACGGCCCACGCGAGCAGGGCGACGGCCACGAAGGCGAGCGGCCAGACGTTGAGCGGCATGAACGCCGCGGACGCCGCGAGGCCGCCGACGCCGGCCACCGGGGCCAGCGCCCACCAAGGCAGCGGCTGCGGGTGTTCGGGCGTCATCACCGGTCGAGTTTAGGCGCTGGCGCACTAGGATCGGGGACCATGACTGACCTGCGTGAGCGCGTTGAGGCGCTGATCCCCGGAGTGCTGGCTGACCTTGAGCGACTGGTGGCCATGCCCTCGGTCAGCTCGCTGCCAGACCATGCTTTGCACGTGACGCGCACCGCCGAGGCGGTCGCGCAGCTGGCGCGTGATCTGGGCAGCGCGGATGTGCGCATAATCGCCGAAGGCGGGCAGCCGGCGGTCATCGCGCGATTCCCCGCGCCGGAGGGTGCGCCGACGGTGTGCCTGTACGCGCACCACGACGTCCAGCCGCCCGGAGAACGCGACCTGTGGACGTCCGACCCCTTCACCCCCACCGAGCGCGACGGACGCCTCTACGCCCGGGGTGTCGTCGATGACAAGGCCGGGATCGCCGTGCATCTGGCAGCGTTGCGCGCGTTCGACGGCAAACCGCCCGTCGGGGTGACGTTGTTCATCGAAGGCGAAGAAGAGGTGGGCTCCCCCACCCTGCCGGCGATTCTGGAGCGGCATGGCGATCTGCTCGCCGCCGATGTGTATGTGATCTGCGACTCGGCCAACTGGCAGGTCGGGACGCCGGCGTTCACCACCGCTCTGCGCGGGCTCTCCGACGTCGTCGTGCAGGTGGACACTCTCGATCACGCGCTGCATTCGGGCCAGTATGGGGGCGTCGCGCCCGATGCGCTGACCACGCTGGTGCGCCTGTTGGCCACGTTGCACGATGGGGACGGCAACGTCGCTGTGAAGGGTCTAGTCACAGAGGAGCCGTTCGCGCTGGAGTACCCCACCGACCGTCTGCGGGAGGAGACGGGGCTACTCGACGGCGTCCAGTTCACCGGAACGGGGCCGCTGGCCGACCGCATGTGGGGGCGTCCCTCAATCACAGTGTTGGCGATCGACTGCACCCGGGTGGCGGACGCGTCGAACACGCTCGCCCCGTCGGCGCGCGCGAAGGTGAGCATGCGCTTGGCTCCCTCCCAGGACGCGGACGCGGCGCTGGTGGTCTTGAAGCAGCACCTCCTTGACCACGCGCCGTTCGGGGCGCGCGTCACGTTCGGGCACTCCGAGGCGGCGGGCGGATCGCTGGTCACGGTGTCGGGCGAGGTCGGGGACGCCGCCCGTGAGGCGTACTCGGGGGCGTTCGGTAGCGACGTCGTCGAGGTTGGGCAGGGAGGGTCGATCCCGCTGGTGGGGCTGTTCCAGAAGGCCTACCCGGACGCCGACGTGCTCGTCACCGGCGTCGTCGACCCCGACTCGCGCATGCACGGCATCGACGAGTCGTTCGACAAGGCGGACTTCGTGAACGCCTGCGTGGCTGAGGCGGAGTTCTTGGCCCGGCTGGGGCGGTGATCCTCGGCCACCGCATGCCGGTGCATGACTTTGACTCCTTCGCGGAGCGTTTTTC
>JAUNTT010000215.1 GCA_030538555.1 Micrococcus sp. | reverse complement strand
GGCGCGGAAGTCCTCGTCGCGGTAGCAGCGCGCGATCTGGTAGTAGCGCTCCATCCCGGCCACCATGAGCAGCTGCTTGAACAGCTGGGGGCTCTGCGGCAGGGCGTACCAGCTGCCCGGCTGCAGGCGGGCCGGCACCAGGAAGTCACGGGCGCCCTCGGGCGTGGACCGGGTCAGCGTCGGGGTCTCGATCTCGACGAAGTCGCGCTCGTCGAGCAGGTCGCGGGCGGCCTTGTTGACCTTGGAGCGCAGCCGCAGGTTCTGCCCCGCCGCGCTGGCGCCGGGGCGGCGCAGGTCGAGGTAGCGGTGCCGCAGCCGCGCCTCCTCGCCCACCGTGACGCGTTCGTCGATCTGGAAGGGCAGCGGTGCCGCCTCGGACAGCACCTCGATCTCGTCAGCGACGACGTCGATGCCGCCGGTCGGCAGGTCGGGGTTGACGTCCTTGTCGGCGCGGGCGGTGACCTGCCCGGTGACCTTGACGCAGTATTCGCTGCGCAGGTCATGGGCCGTCCCGGTGAGCACCTCGTCGCGGGCGACGATCTGGACGACACCGCTGGCGTCGCGCAGGTCGATGAAGGCGACGCCGCCGTGGTCGCGGCGTCGGGCCACCCAGCCGGTGAGGGTGACGGTGGTCCCGACGTGCTCCGGGCGCAGGGTCCCGGACTCGTGGGTGCGAAGCATGTGAGTCTCCTCTCGGTCAGATCCCGAGAAGGGCTGCCCTTCTCGGAAGGCAGCCCGGGAGGTGTGGGCGGGGGCCAGGTCGCGGTGCCACCACACCTTCGCCAGGAGACACGTCCCTGGCCTCTCGTCGGTGTCGCCGGACGCGCGGTGCCCAGGTGAGATCTGCGAGGTATGCCGCACCTCCCGGTCCGGGCATCCCTCACCTCGAGCGGGTCGTCACTCCGCCCCGGGCACGGGATGGAGTCTACGGCCGCCTGATGGGTGCGACCAACCAGGTTGTGGGTTGGGTCAGGCTCCCCGGAGGCGGGTGTGCAGCGCCAGCACGGCGAGCATGAGCGGACCGTTGCGGACCTGACCCGCCAGCACCGCCTCCACGGCGACGGGGAGGGAGACCCAGCCGGACGGCATACCGGCCTCCTCGTCGGTGCGCTCGTGTCGCTCGTCGGCGGGGACGTCGGAGAGCCCGGTAGCCAGATACATGGTGATCTCCTCGTCCAGCCCGCCCGGCGACGGCGTGTGCCGCAGCAGCACCTCCCACTGCTCGGCGACCAGGTCGGCCTCCTCGGCGAGCTCACGGGCGGCGGTGACCTGCGGGTCCTCGCCCTCGACGTCGAGCAGCCCGGCCGGGATCTCCCAGTCGTGCGCACCGATGGGGTGGCGGTACTGCTGGATGACGAAGATCTCGGGCGTGCCGCGGTCGGTGCGGACGGCCAGGATCGCGACAGCGCCGGTGTGGGCGACGTACTCGCGCACGACCTGGCTCTCGCCGAGGTCGACGGTGTCCCGCCGGACGTCCCAGACCCGCCCCTCGAAGGCCCTCTCGGAGTCGAGCACCGGCGCCCGCTCGTGCCGGTCGTGCAGGTCGGTGAGCAGGAGCTGAGGGGCGTCGAGACTCATGGGGTCAGGATCACGCGCTCAGGGCAGCTGGTGCTGGTGCTGCCGGGCCTCGACCTCGACCAGCCGCTCGGACCGTTGCTGGTCCAGCGCGGCCTCGACCAGACCCGCGAACAGGGGGTGGGCGTGGTCGGGACGGGACCTGAACTCGGGGTGGGCCTGGGTGGCGACGTAGTAGGGGTGGGCCTCACGCGGTAGCTCGACGAACTCGACGAGGTCGCCGGCCGGGGACGTGCCGCTGATGACCAGTCCGGCCTCGACGAGCTCGTCCTTGCCGACCGTGCCGCCCTTCGGGAA
>JAUNTT010000065.1 GCA_030538555.1 Micrococcus sp. | reverse complement strand
TTCGACTTCGAGACGCTGCGCGCCCGCTTCCAGCAGATGGCCTTCCTGAACAAGGGGCTGTCCATCACGCTCGTGGACGAGCGTCAGATCGAGTCCAATGAGACTCAGGAGGACGAGATCGTCGCCGAGGGCACCGCGGACGACGGCGCCGAGTCCGGCCTCGAGGGCGACGAGGAGGCCGCGCCGAAGCACCGCGAGGTCACCTACCTCTACGAGCACGGCCTGCTGGACTACGTCTCCCACCTCAACGCCGCCAAGAAGGTGGAGCTGATCCACGAGGACGTCATCGCTTTCGAGGCCGAGGCACCCAACGGGGAGAACGGGTCGATCGCCGTCGAGCTGGCCATGCAGTGGACCACCGCGTACTCCGAGTCCGTGCACACCTACGCCAACACCATCAACACGCACGAGGGCGGCACGCACGAGGAGGGCTTCCGCGCGGCGCTGACCTCGCTGATCAACCGCTACGCCCGGGAGAAGGAGATCCTCAAGCCCAAGGAGGACAACCTCACCGGCGACGACATCCGCGAGGGCCTCACCGCGGTGATCTCCGTGAAGCTCTCCGAGCCGCAGTTCGAGGGCCAGACCAAGACCAAGCTGGGCAACTCCGAGGCCCGCGGCTTCGTGCACGGCGTGGTCACGGATCACCTCGGCGACTGGCTCGAGCGCAACCCGGCCACAGCCAAGGACATCATCCGCAAGGCCATCCTCGCCTCCCACGCGCGCATGGCCGCCCGCAAGGCCCGGGACAATGCGCGCCGCAAGTCGCCGCTGGAGTCCTTCGGCATGCCCGGCAAGCTCGCCGACTGCTCCTCCAAGGACCCCGCCCGCTGCGAGGTCTACATCGTGGAGGGCGACTCCGCGGGCGGCTCCGCCAAGCGCGGCCGCAACCCGGAGACCCAGGCGATCCTTCCCCTGCGCGGCAAGATTCTCAACGTGGAGCGCGCCCGCCTGGACAAGGCGCTGGGCAATGCCGAGGTGCAGTCGATGATCACCGCCTTCGGCACGAACATCGGCGAGGAGTTCAACCTCGAGAAGCTGCGGTACCACAAGATCGTGCTCATGGCCGATGCCGATGTGGACGGCCAGCACATCACCACACTGCTGCTGACCGTGCTGTTCCGCTACATGCGGCCGCTGATCGAGGCCGGCCACGTGTTCCTCGCCCAGCCCCCGCTGTACCGCATCAAGTGGTCCAACGCCCCCCACGACTACGTCTTCTCCGACGCCGAGCGCGACGCCGCCCTGGCCGCCGGTCAGGCCGCAGGCCGCCGACTGCCCAAGGAGACCGGCATCCAGCGCTACAAGGGTCTGGGCGAGATGGACTACAACGAGCTGTGGGACACCACCATGGACCCGGAGAACCGCACTCTGCTGCAGGTGTCCATGGAGGATGCCGCCGCCGCGGACGCCGTGTTCTCGATGCTGATGGGCGAGGACGTGGAGTCCCGCCGCAACTTCATCCAGCAGAACGCCAAGGACGTGCGCTTCCTGGACATCTAACCAGCCTGCCCGAACCGCGGCGGTGCGCACCGTGAGCCACCGCCCCCACTCTTCTTCGCACTGAGAGGACTCGCGTGAGCGACGAGACCACCCCCCAGAATCCCGACGCCGGCCAGCCCGATGCCGGCCACCCCGGCGAGGCGAGCGACGCCGTCGAGACGAGCGCCGGCGTCGTGACCTATGAGCTGCCCGAGGGCGCCGCGGACAAGGTCGAGCGCGTCGACCTCGAGTCTGAGATGAAGCGCTCCTACCTGGACTACGCGATGGCCGTGATCGTGGGCCGCGCGCTGCCGGACGTGCGGGACGGACTCAAGCCCGTGCACCGCCGCGTGCTCTACGGGATGTACGACGGCGGTTACCGCCCCGAGCGCTCCTTCAACAAGTCCGCCCGCGTGGTCGGCGAGGTGATGGGCAACTACCACCCGCACGGCGACTCGGCGATCTACGATGCGCTGGTGCGCCTGATCCAGGACTGGGTCATGCGCTATCCGCTGGCCCTGGGCCAGGGCAACTTCGGCTCGCCCGGCAACGATGGCGCCGCCGCCCAGCGTTACACCGAGACCAAGATGGCGCCGCTGGCCATGGAGATGGTCCGGGACATCGACGAGGACACCGTCGACTTCCAGGACAACTACGACGGCAAGCAGCAGGAGCCCACCGTGCTCCCCGCCCGCTTCCCCAACCTGCTCGTCAACGGCTCCTCCGGCATCGCGGTGGGCATGGCCACCAACATCCCGCCGCACAACCTTCGCGAGGTTGCCGAGGGTGTCCAGTGGTACCTGGACAACCCCGAGGCGTCCCGGGAGGAGCTGCTCGAGGCGCTGATGACCCGCGTCAAGGGCCCCGATTTCCCCACCGGCGCGCAGATCCTCGGCCACAAGGGCATCGAAGAGGCCTACCGCACCGGCCGCGGGTCCATCACCCAGCGCGCCGTGGTCAATGTGGAGGAGCTGCAGGGCCGCACGTGCCTCGTGGTCACCGAGCTGCCCTACATGGTCAACCCGGACAACCTGGCCGAGAAGATCGCGGGCATGGTCCGCGACGGCAAGATCGCTGGCATCGCCGACATGCGCGATGAGACCTCGGGCCGCACCGGACAGCGCCTGGTCATCGTGCTCAAGCGCGACGCCGTCGCGAAGGTGGTGCTCAACAACCTCTACAAGCACACCGAGCTGCAGTCGAACTTCTCGGCCAACATGCTGGCGCTCGTGGACGGGGTGCCGCGCACCCTGAGCCTGGATGGGTTCGTGCATCACTGGGTGCGCCACCAGATCGAGGTCATCGTGCGCCGCACCGCGTTCCGCAAGGCCAAGGCCGAACGCGAGGCGCACATCCAGCTGGGTCTGCTCAAGGCCCTGGATATGCTGGACGAGGTCATCGCGACCATCCGCCGCTCCGCGTCCGTGGACGACGCCCGCGCGGGCCTGAAGACGCTGCTAGACATCGACGACGATCAGGCCCAGGCCATCCTGGACATGCAGCTGCGCCGCCTGGCTGCACTGGAGCGTCAGAAAATCCAGGACCGCTACGACGAGCTCATGGCGCTCATCGAGCAGTACACCGCGATCCTCGGCTCCCCGGAGCGGCAGCGCGAGGTCATCTCCGAGGAGCTCGGCGAGCTCGTAGCCAAGCAGGGCGATGACCGGCGCACCGAGATCCTCTACGGCTACGACGGGGACATGTCCATGGAGGACCTCATCCCCGAAGAGGAGATGGTGGTCACCATCACGCGCGGCGGCTACGTCAAGCGCACGCGCATCGACCAGTACCGCTCCCAGGCCCGCGGCGGCAAGGGTGTGCGCGGCGCGTCCCTGCGCGGCGACGACGTCGTGGAGCACTTCCTCACCGTCTCCACCCACCACTGGCTGCTGTTCTTCACGAACTTCGGGCGGGTCTACCGGATCAAGACCTACGAGCTGCTCGAGGCCGGGCGGGACGCCAAGGGCCAGCACGTGGCGAACCTGCTGGCCTTCCAGCCGGATGAGCACATCGCGCAGATCCAGCCGCTGGCCGGCTACGACGGCGCCCCGTACCTGGTGCTGGCCACCCGCAACGGCCTGGTCAAGAAGACGCTGCTCTCCGAATACGACACCAACCGCTCCGCCGGTCTCATCGCGATCAAGCTGCGCGAGAACGACGAGCTGGTCTCCGCGCGCGTGGTGAGCCCCGACGACGACCTCGTGCTGATCTCGCGCAAGGGCCAGTCCCTGCGCTTCACCGCGACCGACGAGGCGCTGCGCCCCATGGGCCGCGCGACCTCCGGTGTGACCGGCATGAAGTTCCGCGAGGATGACTGGCTGCTGTCCATGGACGTCATCTCGGATGACGGCTACGTGTTCACCGTGACCGATGGCGGTTACGCCAAGCGCACCCACGTGGACGAGTACCGCCTCCAGAACCGCGGTGGCCTGGGCATCAAGGTGGCCAAGCTCGTGGACGATCGTGGCGGTCTCACCGGCGGTCTCGTTGTCCAGGAGGACCAGGAGGTGCTCGTGGTCATGGAGTCCGGCAAGGTGGTGCGCTCGGCCGTGGCCGGTGTGCCCGCGAAGGGCCGAGACACCATGGGCGTTATCTTCGCCAAGCCCGGCAAGCGCGATCGCATCGTGGCGGTCACCTTGAACAACGAGGAGGAGATCGAGGAGGTCGCCGAGGACCACGTCGAGGACTCGAGCGGTGAGGGCGCGGTAGCCTTGGACGAGTCCGCCGCACCGAGCACCGCGGCGCCGACTGAGGCAGACGGAGGAGACCAGTGAGCACATCAGCGTCATCGCGCCCCACCGGCGGGGCCAAGACCCCCCCGGCCCGCGCCGCTGGAACCCGGTCCGCCCGCCCCGCGCAGCGCCCGGGCGGCAAGGACGGCCTGGTCCGCTCCGTGCCCAAGGCCAAGGTGCGCCGCACCCGGCTGCTCGTGTCCAAGGTGGATCCGTGGTCCGCGCTGAAGCTGGGCTTCCTGCTCTCCGTGGCGCTGGGCATCATCCTGGTGGTCGCCGCCGTCGCGCTGTGGGGCCTGATGCAGGCCACGGGCATCTTCGGCCGCATCGACGACGTCCTGGGCCTGGTCCTGGGTGCCGAGTCCGGCAACTTCACGATCGCGGAGATCGCGCCCCTGGGCACCGTGGTGTCCCTGGCGACCATCATCGCCGTGATGAACGTGATCATGCTGACGCTGCTGTCGGTGGTGCTCGCCATTGTCTACAACCTCTCCGCCTCCCTGGTGGGCGGGCTGGGCGTGACGCTCACCGACGACTGACGCGGGCGATCCTGGCCTGAGGTGCCAGGATGGTCCGGTGACTTCACCAACAGAACCCTCACCGGACCAGCCCGCATCTGGGCAGGGCACCCCCGAATACGCGGCGGTGCCCCACAGCTACTACGACATCTTCGTGGGCGTCTTCGTCGCCCTGCTCCTGCTCTCCGGAGTGACCGCGGCCAAGCTCTTCTACGGCCCCACCATCCCCTGGGTCAGCGACGTCTTCTACGACGGCGGCCCCCTCATCTTCGACGGCGGCGCCTTCCTGTTCCCGTTCGTCTACATCATCGGCGACATCCTCGCCGAGGTGTACGGCTGGAAGCGGGCCCGGCGGGCCATCATCGTCGGCTTTGCCATGCTGGTGCTGGCCGCTCTCACCTACACCGTGGTTTCTCTGACCGCCCCCGTGGAGGGTTTCGAGGCCTGGGACGAGGCGCTGGCGCCCCTGCTGCGCATCACGATCGCCGGGCTCGTCGCGTTCCTGGTGGGCTCGCTGATCAACGCGAAGATCGTGGTCCGCATGAAGCAGCGCATGAAGGAGCGCCACGTGGCGCTGCGCCTGATCGCCTCCACCGTGGTGGGCCAGTTCTTCGACACCCTGATCTTCTGCACGATCGCCTACGCCGGCACCATCACCCTGCTGGAGCTGGCGAACTACACGGTGACCGGCTTCTTCTACAAGACCGCGCTCGAGATCCTGCTGGTGCCCATCACCCTGCTGATCATCCGGGCGCTCAAGCGCCGCGAGCCGACCTACCGGCTGGTGCGCGCCGAGCGGGAGTCGGCGGCGGAGCGGGGCGAGCGAGCGAGCACACCCGCGGCCTGAGCGAACGCGGCGAACACGGCGGCAGGATGATTGCCGGTGACGAGCCGGGCATTGGGTGACCGGCCCCAGATCCCGCGATCATCCTGCACCGTGGTCCCGCGCAACAGCTCCGAGTCCGCCTCCACGTCCACCACGGTGGCGGTCGTGGAGAACTCGGCGACGCCTAACGCCACCTGCGCGGCGAAGAGATCATGCAGGTGGGCGATGTAACCCTGGTCGTAGTCGTGGTGGAACTCGAAATAGAACCGCAGCGCATCGGCCAGCACGTCCAGCACCGGGTGGCCGGTGTCCGCGAGCGGTCCCTCGTGCCGGGGTGCCGCCACGTTCCAACCGACGGGGCGGGCGCCGGCGTCGTGCAGGAGGGCATCCAGCAGCGCCGGGGTGTACTCGATGCGCTCGGTGGTCTCCAGCGCGCAGACGATCGGCAGCTGCTCCTCGGGCAGGCCCTCGAAGGCCGCGAAGACCTCCTTGGCCGCATCCGGGTCCACCCACGTGTTCCACTCGGCGGTGGGCGTGGTGTTGCCGCGGGAGAGGTAGGACCCGCCCATGATCACGATGCGCCGGGCCAACTCCGGCAGCCGGGGTTGAGCGCGCAGGGCCAACGCGAGGTTCGTCAGGGGAGCCGTGCACAGCAGCACCGTCTGACCGGGGTGGTCGCGCAGCTCCTGGAGCCAGACGTCCAGGGCGGGGCGCCCGGAGAGGCAGGCGGCGTCGTGGGTGAGGCGGGCGTAGCCCAGGCCGGAGGCGCCGTGGGTCTCCGGGGTCGTCTCGGGAGGGCGGCGCAGTGGTACCGGCGCGCCGACCGCGACCTCCACGTCCGGACGGCCGGCCAGATCCAGCAGGGCCGCGGTGTTCAACGCGCACTCCTCGGCGGTGGCATTCCCGCCCGTGGTGGTGACGGCGGCGATCTCGGCGCCGGAGCCGAGAAGCTGAATGAGCGCGCAGGCGTCGTCGATCCCGGTGTCCATGTCAGCCAGCACGCGCACGCTCATGGACTGCCACTGTAGTGGCGGCCGCGTGGGCGGGGGGCGTGGGAGATGTGGTGGCGGGGGGCGTGAACGTGGAGCGTCGCAGCGCGCGGGGGATTTGCGGAGCGGGCGAGGGCGCGTGGACAGGTAGGGGATTTGCGGAGCGGGTGAGGGCGCGGGTAGAGTACCTATTCGTTGTGCGGCACGGGTCTGGTTCGTGACGCGTGACGGTGAGGGCGTATAGCTCAGGCGGTTAGAGCGCTTCGCTGATAACGAAGAGGTCCCAAGTTCAAGTCTTGGTACGCCCACTCCCACACCACGGTCCCGCTTCTGGGGCCGTGAGGGTATCCAGGGAGGCACGATGTCCGCATGGACTCGGGTGGTTGCAGTCGTGGCCACCGCAGCAGCAGCCGCCGGCGCTCAAGCCTGGCGACGCAGCCGCGAGACCAAGCAGACCTGGGCCGCTGCCACGGATCCCCTTCCGGAGACACCGGACGAGGTGCGGGAGAACAACTGAATCGGCTCGTGAGCTGAGACCAGTCACGGGGGCATGGCGCAATTGGTAGCGCACCTGCTTTGCAAGCAGGGGGTTAGGGGTTCGAGTCCCCTTGCCTCCACCGAAGAGAAGGCACTCGCCGCAGTCACTGCGGCGGGTGCCTTTTTGCGTGCGGACTGCGGCTGCGACGAGTCCCTTTTTTCGTGTGCAGGCCGCTCCTCCTCCCCTCCTCCCACCACACCCCGCTCGACCTCCGAAAAACATCACGACCTCACGCAAAAACGGGGGGTCGTGATGCATTCCGGAGGTCGAGGCGCTGACCCGGCCGCCTGCAGCGAGTAGGTTCACCCTATGAGCACAGCACTGCCCCGCGGCATCCAACACGTTGGCCTCACCGTCCCGGATCTGGAGGAGGCCACGCGGTTCTTCGTCGAGGGGCTGGGCGCCCTGGTCGCGTATGACGGCCTGAGCCCCGACGATGAGCCACGCCAGGGACCCGAGGTAGAGGGGCAGTTGGGGCTGCCCTCCGGCGCGGCCATCCACCGCCAGCGGATGCTGGTCATCGGGGAAGGCCCGGGGCTGGAGATCTTTGAGATCTCGGGTGAACAGCGACCGCCAGCGGGCTTGGCCGATCTGGGGCTCAACCACATTGCTCTGTACTGCGATGACATCGACGGGTCTCTGGCGCGCCTGGTGGCAGCGGGCGGCGAGGCGCTCTCCGAGGTGCACGGCAACAGCCGCTATGAGGACTCACCCGGCAACGGCAGTGTGTATGTCCGGGCGCCGTGGGGGATGCTCGTGGAGCTGCAGACCATCCCGTCGGGGCACTACTACCCGGACGACTCAGAGGCCGAGGTCTGGATGCCGCGTCCACGCTCCGAGCAACGCGGCGTCAGCTGAGCTGCAACGTCGTCAGGCAGGTGGGGGCGTCCTCGGCGGTGGAGATCGTCTGCTCCGCGCTCTTGCCCTCCGGGGTGATGACCACGAGGGTCAGCTCGCGGTCGGCGGGCAGCCACAGGCCGATGAACCCGTTGTCGTAGGAGGTCATGTTGTCCTCCACGAGCGTTTCCCCGCTGGCCTTGTCGAAGATGTTGACCGCGAACTCCTCATTGCGCATCTCGCCCAGGCACGTGGTGAGGCTGTGGAAGAAGCACTCGTGGGTCTGGCGCTCATACGGGGCGAAGGACAGGTAGAACTCACCCATCGGTAGGGCGAGCTCGGCCGAGTGCTGTTGGTCATCCGTGAGCACCAGCGTGCTCGCGCGCACCGAGGCCATGAAGTCACGCGGCCGCTCATCCACGGGCATCATGTCCAACCGGTTGACCACCTCGCGAGCCTCCAGCCCGCCCAGGTCATGTGCCGCCAGCATCTGCTCGGCCGTCAGCGCCTCGCCCTCGCTGGGCTGTTGAGTCTCCGCGCTCGGGTCGGCCCCGGGGGTCGAGGCGACCTCACCCGGTGTCCCTGTGGCACCCGGTGTTTCTGTGCCGCCCGGGGTCGCGGTGCCGCCCTCGCCCGCCGGCGGAGAACTGCACGCACCCAGGGTCAGCGCCAACCCCGCGAGCAGGGCCGCCGCAACACGGCGGGTGGGCAGAGGGGTCAGGGCAGAGCGCTTCATATACCAGTCGTACCAGACCTGCCGCGAGGACATCACCCCATGTCCACCTTGACTCACGCGCCGGGCGTGAACGCGGCCAGCCCGGTCAGGTGCCGACCCAGGGTCAGCTGGTGCACCTCATCGGTGCCCTCATACGTGCGCACCGACTCCAGGTTGTTGGCGTGGCGCAGCGGCGAGTACTCGAGGGTCACGCCGTTGCCGCCGAGCATCTCGCGCGCCTCGCGCGCCACGCGGATGGCCACCCGGCAGTTGTCCAGCTTGCCGGTCGAGATCATGGCCGGGCTTAGCCCGCCGGGCAGCACGCCGTCCTTGATCCGCCCGATCTGGTGCGCCAGCAGATAGCCCTTCGTGATGTCGGCGGCCATGTCCGCGAGCTTGGCCTGCGTGAGCTGGAAGGCCGCGAGCGGCACCCCGAACTGGCGGCGCTGCAGCGTGTAATCCAACACGGTCTCGAAGCTGTCCCGGGCCGCACCCATGACGCCCCAGATGATGCCGTAGCGGGCCTCGTTCAGGCACTGGAAGGGACCCTTGAGCCCGACGGCGGAGTCGGCCGGCAGCAGTGCCGCGGCTGGCAGGCGCACGTCCTCGAGGTGCAGCTCGGTCTGGATCGAGGCCCGCATGGACAGCTTCGCCCCGATCGCCTCGGCCCGGAATCCGGGGGTGTCGGTGGGGACCACGAAGCCGCGCACGCCGCGGGCCTCGCCCGGCTGCCCGGTCTGGGCCCACACGATCGCCACGTCCGCGATGGTCCCCAGCCCGATCCAGCGCTTGACGCCGTTGAGCACCCAGTCACCGCCGGGCTCCTGGTGGGCCGTCGTCGTCATGGATGCGGGATCCGAGCCGGCGCCGGGCTCGGTGAGACCGAAGCAGCTGATCGCCTCGCCGGCGGCCAGCCGGGGCAGCCACTGCTGCTTCTGCTCCTCGGAACCGTGCTTGTGGATCGCCCCCATTGCCAGAGATCCCTGGACCGAAACGAAGGTCCGCAGCCCCGAGTCCACCGCCTCGAGCTCCTGGGCGGCCAGGCCGTACTCGACGGCGCTGCGCCCGGGGCAGCCGTAGCCCTGCAGATGCATGCCGAGCAGGCCGCGCCGCCCGAACTCGGATGCCAGCTCGGCGGGGAACACGCCGTCCTCATACCAGCGCGCGATGTGCGGGCGCAGGTGCTCGTCGGCGAAGGCCCGCGTCTCCACCGCGACGGTCCGCTCCGCTTCGCTGAACAGTCCGGCCAGACCCGTGACATCCACGGGACCCAGGAAGGAGTCGACGCCGTCCGAGGCATCAGTGCGTGACGTGGCGGGGGAGGTGCTCATGGGGTCCTCTCGTCGGGGTCGATGTGCTCACGGGGATCCGTCGTGGGTCAGCAGCCGCACGGGCTCGGCGCGTTCCCCGGTGTCAGAAGACACCACTGCCCCGGTCGCACAGTGCAGCGACCGGGGCAGTGGAGGGAGCCGGGGCGGCTCACAGGGTGATGGTCAGGTCAGCGGGTCTCGCCGTTGACCGGGTGCACCACGGTGCCCTGCTGCTGCGCCTGGGCCAGCACCGCGTTCTGGCGAGCGTAGGGGTCGGCGGAACCGTGCTGCGGGTCCACGGTGGGGATGTTCGCGGTCACGGGGCCCGGGGTGGGCGCCTTCCACGGATCCTCGACCGGCTTGGTCAGGCGCACCACGGCAAACGCGGCGGCGCCCGCGGCAGCCACCATGCCCGCGATGATCCAGCCCTTGTTGGAGCGCGGCTGGTTCTTGCGGACCTGACGCTTCATCTGGCTCTGCGTGGAGGACGCGGCGTTCTCCGCGGCCTTGCGCAGCTTCTTGACGATCTTCTTGTCCCCGGTGATGTTGATCAGCGCGGACTCGACGCCGGCGGGCACCTTCACGTCATGCACCGACTTGCCGGCGCGGCCGGCGGTGTCCGCGAGACGCTGGGCGACGACGGGCACGAGCTCCTGACGGCGATCCTCGGCGTAGGAGGCGGCACCCTTGAGGCGCTTCTCCAGCTCCGGGGCGTACTTCTTGGTCCCGGCCTGCACGGCACCCAGGCCAGCGAGCAGGGAGCCCTGGACCTGGCGGGAGCCCTTCTTCGAGGCCTTGCGCGCCTTCTTGGACTGCTGCTTGCCGTACTTCTGCAGGTCCTTGGACTGATCGGCGGCGAACTTCATGAAGTCGTCCCGCTTGGCCAGGGCGTCCTTCTTGAAGGCCTCGCCCTTCTTGAACGCGTCCTTCTTGAGGCGGTTCGCGCGCTTCGCGGCGACCTTCTGCTGCTTCTTGGCCTGCTTGCGGGCCTTGCGGCTCATCTTCTTGCCACCCTTCTGCGCCTGCTTCTGCAGGTCCTCGAGGTAGGCGTTCAGTGCCTCCATGCGGTGACCCAGCGCCGGTGCCACGGCGGTGAGGGCGCCGGTGACCTGCGGGGCGTAGCGGTTGTACTGATCCGCCACGGCGTGACCGGCCTTGCTGGCCTGATCCTTGAGCTGCGGGCCGTAGGTCTCGGCGGCGTCCTTGGCGTAGCGGGCGCCCTCATCCGCGGCGATGCGCGCACGGAACGAGGACTCGCCGAGGCCGTACTCACCCCACGCACGGATCTCCTCGATCTTCGGCGCCACCCAGTGACGCAGGTTCGCCGACTGGCGATCGACGAAGGTGGCCATCACGCCGGGCTCGGCGGTGAGTTCGTACGCGTCGGCAGACTTCTTGCCCATGCGATCTCCCTTGGATGAGTCGACTGTGCGCGCCCCGCCCGCCATCACAGGAGGCGAGTCACGCCGTGTTCTGCTCCCCAGCCTATCCGGGCTGGCCGCGCAAGGCACGGCTGGCCGGGCGGCGCCGTCGTGGACAGTACTTCGCCCAGCGCGAAGTCTCGCCCTCAGCGGTGCTCACGGGTGGTGGGCGCCGGGGTGGGCAGTGACAGAATGAGGCCCATGACTGCTACCGCAACGCATACCGCGACCATCCACACCAATCACGGCGACGTCGTCGTGGAGCTCTACGGCAACCACGCCCCCAAGACCGTGAAGAACTTCGTGGGCCTGGCCACCGGCGAGCAGGAGTGGACGCACCCGCAGACCGGCGCGAAGAACGACGGCGCCCCCCTCTACTCCGGCACCGTGTTCCACCGCATCATCAAGGACTTCATGATCCAGGGCGGCGACCCGCTCGGCATGGGCGTCGGCGGCCCCGGCTACCAGTTCGGTGACGAGATCCACCCCGAGCTGCAGTTCGACCGTCCCTACCTGCTGGCCATGGCCAATGCCGGCCCCGGCACCAACGGCTCGCAGTTCTTCATCACCTCCGTGCCCACCGGCTGGCTCAACGGCAAGCACACCATCTTCGGTGAGGTGAAGGACGAGGCCTCCCAGAAGGTCGTCGAGCAGCTCAACTCCGTGGCCACGGATCCGCGCGATCGTCCCCTCGAGGACGTCGTGATCGAGTCGATCGAGATCACCGAGGCCTGATCGGCCCCTGAAGCGGGGATAGCCTTTCATTTGTGAACTCCTCCCCGCACGAGAATCCCGCACCCGGCCCGGATGGCGCGGGCGCTCAGTCCCCTGAGTGCCCCCGGCATCCGGGCCGGGCCGCGTACATGGCCTGCCGCTCGTGCCGGCGGCCCACCTGCCTGGAGTGCCAGCGCTTCACGACGACGTCCGGTCACGTCATCTGCGTGGACTGCGCGGCCTATGGCCTCGTCGACGCGCAGGGCCGACCGGTGGATCCGTCCCACCCGGCGGGGACGGGGGTACCGGGCGCGGGTCCGGCAGGCCCAGGTCAGTCCGGTGCGGTCCCGGCCGGTGTGGCAACGGGACGGGGTGTGCCGGGGCGGGGCGTGCCCGGGCGCCGACGCAGCCGCTTCGCCGGGACGCCGGCGGTGGTGTGGGTGCTCATCGCCCTGAACACCCTGGCCTTTGCGGGGCAGTGGTTTACCGCCGGTCGGATGGTGCCCGATCTCACCGAGGCCGGCTGGTACGCCGGCGCCTACACCTCCCAGGTGTTCTTCGAACCGTGGCGGATGCTGACCAACGCGTTCCTGCATTCCCCCACGCAGCCGGCCCACCTGCTGCTGAACATGGCCGCACTGTGGCTGCTGGGCCGAGACATGGTCCGCCCGCTCGGGACCCTCCGCTTCCTCGTGCTCTATGTGCTCTCCGCACTCGGCGGCTCCGTGGCGGTGCTGTGGCTCAGCGAGCCGACCCAGCCCGTGCTCGGCGCCTCCGGGGCGGTCTACGGCCTGTTCGCCGCGCTCTTCGTGGCCGCCCGGGCCCGCGGCGGCAACGTCCGCTCGCTCACGGTGCTGCTCGCCCTCAACCTGGCCATCAGCTTCCTCATCCCCGGCATCTCGTGGCAGGGCCACGTGGGTGGACTCGTGGTGGGTGCGCTCGTGGCCCTGGCCTTCCGTCCCGCCGTGGTGGGTGCGGGGCGCACGCCCTCGGCGGCGGCGCGGGCGGGTCAGTGGGGCGGCGTCGCGCTGGTGATCCTGGCTCTGGTGGTGCTGACCTGGCTGGGGTCGCAGCGCATCACCGCGGCGATGATCTTCGGCTGAGGCCCGTCATCCACCGGTGATCCACCGGTCATCCACCCGCTGTCCCCAAGTGTATCCACAGGTGTGGACATGAATGACACCGGTGTGGTTCTGCGCCGCGCTGTGACGGGTTGTCCACAGCGTTGTCCACACTGTGGAGAACTACAGCCGTGTAGTTCGGGGCGGCGCGTGCCGGAGTGTTACTCGCTCCACCGCGACATCATGAGGAATCCGAGCATCGCGAGCCCGAAGCCGGTGATGATGTTCCAGCCGCCGAGCGCGGGGATGGGGTACTGCGCCTGGGTCAGGTAGTACACGCACACCCACAGCAGGCCCACGATCATCAGCCCGAACATCAGCACCTTGTACCAGCGCGGCAGGGGCGTGGCCTGCTGCTGGTCGAAGCCCTCGAGGGCGTTCTGCTGCGTCGTCGCCTTCTTGGCCTTCTTCGCCACGGATCTGGCTCCTTCGTCATGCGGTCATGCTGCGGGGCGTGCGGGGCTGGAATCGGTGTGCGTGCTTCAGCAGCGCGGTATCCTGCCAGCCTGGACTGAAGTGTAAGTCTATGCGCCCTGCCCGCAGCCGGGGCAGGACACCCCAGGGAAGGAACCGCCGATGCGCAGCGCCGATGTGTCCGTGCTGGTCGTGGACAACTACGACAGCTTTGTCTACACCCTGGTGGGCTATCTCGAGGAGCTCGGCGCCCGCACCACGGTGGTGCGCAATGACGCGCTGACCCCGCAGCAGGCCGTGGCGCTGGCCGCCGAGCACACCGGTATCCTCATCTCGCCTGGCCCGGGCGCCCCCGCCGACGCCGGCATCTCCCTGGACCTGATCCGCCACGCGGCCGACGCAGCTCAGCCCCTCTTCGGGGTCTGCCTCGGTCACCAGGCGATCGCCGAGACGTTCGGCGCCACCGTGACCCACGCAGAATCGCTCATGCACGGCAAGACCTCCGCCGTGCTGCATGAGGGCCACCCCACCTTCGAGGGGCTGCCGAGTCCCTTCACCGCCACGCGGTATCACTCGTTGGCCGCTGTGCGCGACACCGTGGACGAGTCCGTCCTGGAGATCACCGCGGCCACCGCGGACGGCGTGATCATGGGACTCGCGCACCGCACCGCGCCGCTGTGGGGCGTGCAGTTCCATCCCGAGTCTGTGCTCACCCAGGGCGGCTACCGCATGCTCGGCAACTGGCTCGAGACCCTGGGCCTCGACGGCGCCGCCGCCCGGGGTGCCACGCTCAGCCCCGTCATGCAGCACCAGCGCGCCTGAATCGCGCGCGAACATCGCCCGCGAGCTACGGCGTCGGGGTATCCGTCGGGTCCGGTGAGGGATCCGGGCTCGACGTGGGCGTGGGATCCGGGTCCTGGCTGGGGGCCGGCTCGTCGGTGGGCGCGGGTTCCTCGGTCGGCGTCGGGCTCGGCGGATCCGAGGGGGA